>JAWSUW010000049.1:0-21431 GCA_033549245.1 Bacillota bacterium
CCGATATTAATGAAGATATTATTACTATTAAAAAATCCATTCCATACACCTCAAATCTATATGTTGTATGCGGCACTTCATTCAGCACTATATCTTGCATAAATTTATGCTTTGATTGGATGCATAGACGTGTAATGCTTCTGTAACATTAGTACATTTGTCAGTTATGCTAAAACCCTTGCGATCACTACCTTACAGCCTCTTTATCCTTTCACCATACTCACGTCGCGCATGATTATGATGAAAGGATAAATATATGCAGCATCTTGTGATTGAACGCTTATTCTCCACAAGATATAACTTTCATCTTTTAAATCATTCTTACATCATATTAATCTCACAACCAAGGAACTTCACCATCAGGTGGATTATCCTCATTGGTCTCATTGTGAGTACTACATCCAAATCCATTTTCATTGCTATATGAAATAATACCATTTGATGGACATATTTTATTTGTAAGTTCATACTTTAATAGAAAATCTGTCACTTCCGATGATTCTGGTTGTTCCGGATGTTCCATCATATACATCTGAAAATCTTTCTCCAACTGCTTGATATTATACTCACAGACTCTTTTCTCAACTAATTCCCTAATCCCGTTTAATCTTGGAACAGCTATTGCAGCGATGATTCCTAATATTGCTATCACAACAATTAATTCTACTAAAGTAAAACCATCAGATTTTCTATCCATTGTTATCACCTTAAAAATTAATCATTAACTTGAACTGCCAAGAAATCCTTGACAGTTGCATCAATCCTCTTCTGTGTTTTCCACAAGCCTATCAAAGTCACTTTTAAACAATCGATCCTGCACAATTCGATATTTCTCAAATTCACTCTCTGCATGAGCTTTAGCAATTTCTGCTGTAACTTTTCCCGCATCTTGTAAAACACTACGGTCAGTCGCTTCTATAAATCGGTTAAGTCTTATTTCCCAGTCACTCATGGTCATGGGAATATGCCTGAGCGCCATATCCTCTGCAATATCTAAATAAGCAGAAACAAGTCTTTGTAGTTGTGCCATTTCTGATTCATTCAAATAATTCTTAGCAACGGAAACATCAAACTTCTGGATTTTTCCATTGGGCGCATCTTTCCAACTCGTTAGTCCCATATGCTTCTTTTCAGCATCTGCACGATTAAAGATGACTTCAGCAGCAGTGTGTCCATGAATAGCCCAATGAAGTTTGTTTTGTACAGTTGAGAAAAAACGCCTTGTAGCAGTTGCATTGACATCATAATCAATAGCGGTTGCATATATGTCAGTAATCTTTTGATAAAACTTTCTTTCACTTAGTCGGATCTCACGAACGCGTTGAAGCTGTTCTTCAAAGTACTGTTTCGTTAAAATGGATCCTCCGCTTTTAAGTCGTTCATCATCCATTGCAAACCCTTTAATCGTAAAATCTTTTACAATTTGATTTGCCCATTTGCGAAATTGTACAGCGCGTTCATTATTGATTTTAAACCCAACAGCGATAATGACTTGTAAATTATAATGCTTGACTTCTCTGTTTACTTTACGTGAACCTTCAGTTTGAACTATTAGGAATTTCCTAATAGTTGCCTCCTCTTGAAGCTCGTGATCAGAAAATATTTTTTTGATATGCTCATTTATTGTTGGAATTTCAACATCGTATAAAGAAGCCAGCATCTTTTGTGTAAGCCAGATATTTTCGTTTTCATATCTCATCTCAAAGCTTTGAGAATCATCACCTGTTGCGGCAATATATGTAAGATACTCTGCTGCGCTCGAACGAATAGCAATATCATTTTTCTTTTTCACAAGATCACTCCCTTCATCATTGATTATACTATGTCTGTATATTTAGAACAAATTGGTTTGTCAAATCTACATCTTGCATAACAAACTTTTTTCTTGACTTTTTTCTGCTACATCTTGTTGTTTGTATCCTTTCAGCATACTCACGTCGCACATGATTATGCTAAAAGGATAAAAATATGCAATATATTGTATTCGAACGCTCGCTTTCCAGAATATATGGGCTTTCATTTTTTAGTCATCTTACATTACATTCACATTTCCAACTATCACGTAATCCTTAACAGTTCATTCCAATGCACTCAAATTCGATGAGTTATAAGCCCGGCATAATCCGGCACTATCCGGCAGTGCCGGATTATTTCTTTCATACAAGCAGTTCTTAGATTTCTTAATTGGTCACGCAGTGCGTGACTAATCTTGCAACCCTTTCTCAATTTCAATCAAATTCCTCTCCCGCTTCAATTCCTTCTTTAATTCTTCTTCTGTCGGTAAATACGGAAGGTATTTCGCAGAAAAAAGCTGCTTGCTTTCTTCTAACACAGAGTATTTTACAACCGTTTCATTTCTTTCTGACGATAAGATAATGCCTATTGTCGGATTATCAGAATCTGATTTAATCTCTTTTTCAAAATACCTCACATAAAAATCCATTTGTCCAATATCCTGATGACTTAATTTGCCTACCTTTAGGTCAATAAGAATGAAACACTTTAAGATATAATTGTAAAAAACTAAATCGATATAAAAATGGTCTCCATCTGCAGTAATTCTTTTCTGTCTTGCAACGAACGAAAATCCTTTGCCAAGCTCCAAGAGAAATTTCTGCAGATTATCCATCAACGCTTTTTCAACTTCAATTTCGGTAAAATCTCGATGATCATTCAAACCCATAAACTCAAGTACAAAGGGATCCTTAATGATGTCTTCTGCTTGGATGCCTTTTTCCAACTTATTAATTTCATTTCGAACGATCTGCTTGTTCTGGCTTGCCAGAATCCTCTGGTAATAAAAAGAGTTGATTTGTCTATCTAATTGTCGCGTGCTCCAATTTTGTTCGATGCACTCATCTAAGTAAAATTTTCTGATTTCTGCATTTTCTATCTTCATTAATAGCCGATAATGCGTCCAGCTCAATTCATCACGCAGTGCGTGATGTTTTTGAAATACCAAATAGAATTGACGCATATACCTTAAATTAGTAACAGTAAAGCCTTTTCCGAACTCTCTTGTTAGATCCTTTGAAAGATCTTTTAATAATTCTTCTCCATATTCAGCACGCTCATTTCCGTCTTGTGCTTCAACAATCAATTTTCCTACATTCCAGTAAGCTTCAACCATGGCAAAATTAACTGCTTTATAGGCTTTTTCCCGTGCATTGGTAAGCACTTCTTTTATGGAGTCATATACGCTTCTGTCTAATTCGTTTTTGGCCAACTCATCTCACCTACTTTTTGTTTCAACAATTCGGAAATTCCTAATAGTTGCTCTGTTCTATATCTTCCATAACAAATTTGATTCTTAACAATTTTTATGCTACATATTGTGGTTCTGATTACTTCACCCTACTCACGTTGCCCAACCATACTCAATCACAACCAAGGCACTTCTGGTTCTTCAGGATCCTCTTCGTCCCCATCATCCATATGCACACTACACATAACATGCCCATCTACATAACTGATCACACCACCACTCGGACACACATCACCAAAATTCTCAATCAGGATATTTAATACTGCCATCATACCCACAAACACCAAACCGCGGAGAATTGCAAATATTCATAAACATATCTTCGCCACATTCATGGTCTTCTTGACAATCATCACATAAAAGCCCTGCTCCTTCATACATACATTCGGTACAAACTGCTGTGGCTTTTTGATCTCCACATTCATCGCAAATGTATTCAATAGGATTGTTCCTCGATAAAATTGTAAGTAGATCTTTTTTCCATGTTCCAACTCTGTACTCAAAAACATTTATAGTCAAGTCCGTTGTTGAACCAAAATCATATTCATAATCAAAAACCATACCTTCTTCAATCACAGTGTTCAATTTGAAGTTCATTCCTTTAACAGGATATCCCCAGGCTGCGCTTGGCACCGGATCATTTTCATAAGTAATTCCATATATATTGAAAGCACTTAAATGTCCACAGCACTCAAGCCATATATCTCTAAGAAACCCGTCTACATCTTTAAGTTTTGCATCTTCTCTGAATTCTGTGAGAAGCCAATAGGATTTGTCATACTTTCCGGATATAGCAAGACCAAAATAACCACACTCTTTGTCACTTGCAAGTTTATCCTGTTCATTTTTGCGTTCTTTGCATGCAGAAATGTGCTTTAGCATTGAGGTTTTTGTGTATTCTTTTCCGCAGAATCTGCATTTTCCTTTACTTTGCTTACTCATGTCCTTCTCCTTTACTCTCAAGATGTGTGGGTTAATTGCCCTCAACTATACTACCATATAACTTTATCCGAAGTTTATGCAATTTGCATTATTATCAATATGAAACATACTTACTTAAGGCTCATGTGTTTGCATGCAAACACTATGTCGCCCGATATTTTCACTTCGTGAAAAATCGCACCTAACCCTCCTGCATTTTTTCAAAATGCTACGTTCGGGCAACATTTTCAGCAAAGCTGAAAAGTTGTATTTATGCAAAATGCATTAATTACCCCAAAAACTTCAGTATAAATATCCCATCATTCCCAGCATCCTGCCACTGAACAAACTTCATACCTTCTTTAATCTCTTTTTCCTCAACCCACTTAAACCTGTATCCATTGTGTTTAAGTAAGTCCACAAGAATCTCTGCCACTTCATCTTCCATACCATAGATATTAACAATCTCATTCTTTTCAAAATTCTCTTCCAGTACTGAGATCATATGATTCTGAATCTTAAGTACTGCCTTATAAGACCTTGAGATATAATCTACTGTCTTCTTTGAAAGATAGGTGAACCCAGTAGGAGTAAGTATATACTTCACTTTATTCCCACTAAGTTTCTCTGCTTTGATCAGTCCAGTCTTTGCAAACTTCTTGATCAGCAGGTTCACCATCCCAAGTGAAATACCTACCTCACTTGAGATATCCCTTTGTGATATATAATCATGTTTTTGGATCACTTCCAGCATGTTGATTTCGTATAATTCCATAGTATCCCCTTATTACGTTCAATCATTGAACACCCATTATAGAATAACACTTCTACCTGTTTTGGTCAACGCCTTTAAGCACTAAAAAACCGCATCTTTTCAGAATACGGTTCAATATATAACCATCTAATATGCATTCCTATTCAAAAAACCTTTAAAAATCGTCAATAATATAATTTTTATATCCATTGACATCTTCCAGTTCTCAATATAATAAAGATCAAACTCAATCCGCTTCTCTATGCTAGTATCTCCACGCCACCCGTTAATCTGCGCCCAACCAGTGATTCCTGGTCTAACTTGATGCTTAATCATATATTTAGGAATCGTTTCTTTAAATTGCTCCACGAAATACGGTCTTTCAGGTCTAGGCCCAACAACACTCATATCACCAAACAATACATTTACAAACTGCGGCAGTTCATCAATGCTCATCCTGCGCATAAAACTGCCCCACCAAGTCTTTCTGGGATCATTCTTAGTTGTCCACTTAGTGAACTCATCTTTGTCTTCTTGAACCACCATTGACCTAAATTTGTACATCATGAAAGGCTTTCTATTTAGTCCAATCCGTTCCTGTTTGAAGATCACAGGTCCAGGTGAAGTAATCAGTGTCATGATTACGCTGATCAGGATAACTGGCGAAGTCAAGATCAGTGCGATAAGCGCAAATACAATATCAAAAATACGTTTCGCAAAAGACTTCAAAAAGTTATCGAGCGGAACGTGTCGAGTATCAATAACAGGAAGCCCATCCAAATCGTCCATATAGGGCTTGGCTGGGATGAATCGATGATAATATGGAATAATATGAGTCTTCACTCCAGCCTGCTCACAGATCTGAATCACGTGCTCTACGTGCTCATAATCCTGAGCTGTTAGTGCAATCATAACCACATCAACATCAAGTTCTTCAAGCTTCACTTTTAAATCATTCACTTTACCAATTACAATCTTTCCAAGAACAATTTTTCCACCTGGAGCATGGTCATCGAGTATTCCAATGATGTCATATGACCAGCTCTGATTGTTTTCAAGACTCTTCATCAACTGTAATGAGATATCATTAAGTCCAAGCACCAAGCATCGTTTGTCAAAGCGACCTTCAACGATCATCTTTTGCACAACACGTCTCATCGCGTAACGCTCTGCACTAGTTAAAACGATTGTGAATCCATAAAACAGTATAAGCGTCCATCTGGAGAAATCCTGTAATTTAAAGATAAACAGCACTGCTAAAATAATCAAAATTCCAAAAGTCACACTTCTCACTATTCGAGTAATTGTTTCAAAAAATCCAAAATGTCTTTTGTAATTATATAGTTCTAGCAAATTATAAAAAATCAAAAAAGTAGGTATTCCCACAAAAAGAGGCACCAATGTTTCAATAGTGCTTAATACGAGCACGCCTGACGAAATGATATTTGTGTAAAACCGAATATAAAAAGCAAGCCCGAATGAAAACAATATCATAATGGCGTCAAGTACAATAATCAACCTGGATAAACTCTTCTGATTCTCATTAATCACTGTAATTCCCCCGTATCAAGACAAATTAATTGTTCTTCCAATACTCTTTGAAAAATGCTGCAAAAACCCCAAGCATACCACCAAGAACAAGTGCAATAGCAAGTGTTAATGCTTTTCTTGGTGCTATCGGATTCCTTGGAAAACTTGGTTGAACACTCATTTGAAGCTTAGAATCCATGACATTAAGCATATCATTGGTCAAGGTTGATTCATCACCTGAAATCGCAAAATTTTGAACTGCTACCAATTCTGTTTTAAGTTCATTGGTATATTTTATATTTTTCTCGATTGCTCGTTCTGTATCTTGAATGGTCTTTCTCAGATCAATAATATTGCCTTGTATGGTTAAATAATGTGGATTGATTTCCTCTTCAAGCATTTTGTCCCCGGAGAGATCTTCCAAATTCAATCCTCTTGATTTCGCAAGTTCTGCTGCATATACTGGATCACTTGTGACTAATTTCTGAAGAGTGATCACTGGTGATACGTCTTCGAATTCAGTTTCAAGCTCTCTAAGTTGTTTTTTTTGGTTTAGTAGTGTCTCTTCAAGTTGTTTAGCTGTAACATGATATTCTCTGACAAAATAATTGAGTGCACTTTCCTTATACTTCATTTGGATTTCTTCCAAATACAGATTTTTTAGTACAACCAATCTATTCATAGCATCTTCTGGAGAATCCCCAGTAATTTTAAACATAAATCGAGTGGATTCTTCTTCGGTATCTATTACAATGTCCTCTCTAAATCCTTCAACAGTCTCTTCTTTAAGTCCCAGTTCATCAATGAAATTTTCAAGCAATGCGTTTGAATATACCTCATTCAAGTAATCCATCTTGTTCGTAGTGGGAAATGTATATGTCCCATATCGAGTACTAGTGGATTCTGGTACACTGATAATTCCTTCTATTGATGATTCATACACTTCATCAGCTATTATAAAAACATATCCTAGTGCTAAAATTGCAGAGATTGCAATGAACATCACAATTAGCTTCCAGTTTTTCACGAGTGCCATAATCAGTTCTTTTAATGATATCTCATCCTCATAATGTCTATCTTCCATTTTTATTAAGCTCCTTTGTCATTTGTAGTACCATTAACATTATACACTAAGGATTATGGAAAATCAAAGCTTCAAGGTTTATATTTACTACCTATTGTGTTACAATTGACTTACAAAATACTTGAGAGGTTGGCTTATGAAAAAAAAGAAAGCATTGATTAAAGATTCTACTTCTTGGTTGGTTATAACCATATCTATTTTATTTGTAGCAATAATACCACTTCTAATAAGAATCACTGCTGTAACATATCCAATGGACCAATTTTCATGGTACCCAAATGAGACACAGTTTTATGATATTTATGCATTAATTAAATCAAACGCAATTTTAATTATCGGCATTGTATCATTGTTCACTTTTGCCTTTCGACAATATAAGTACAAGAGCCTGATTATTAGGGATCCAATTGTAATCATAACGATAATATTTGCACTCACGATTATTGTTTCTCACATTACATCTATTAATCCATTGGTCTCATCTCGTGGTTATCTTGAAAGATACGAAAGCACTTGGGTATGGCTTAGTTATCTTTCTACATTCTTGCTGATTTATTCCTTCAGTTGGAAAGAGGAGCAACTGAAACTCTTTATAAAAGCATTTGTGATCTCCAACGTAATATTATCAACAATTGGTATATTTCAATATTTTGGAATAGATTTAGTCCTCAACAATTTTACAAGGTCTTTTATCACTGCTCTAAATATGTCTAATGTTGATTTTACAACAGAGTATGCGATTAACTACAAAGTTATTGTACAAACACTTTATCATTATAATTATGTTGGTTTTTATATCTCACTCAGTTTTCCAATTATTCTTTCATTATTTATAAAGGAACAAAGTATCAAACTAAAACTCTTTTATGGGGTTCTATCTGCCTCAGTTCTTTTGAATTTACTCGGATCATCGGCGCGTGGTGGACTTGTAGGAATTGCAGCTGCAATTCCATTTATCATTTTTTTCAATAGAAAAACACTTTTCAAGAATTTGAAGTTATCTATCTCAGTTGTCTTGATCCTTATTATTGTTTTTATTGGATTCGAATCATATTCTGACAACTTTGTCACCAAACGTCTTACATCTATTTTTACAAGCGTGTCTGCTCCTGAATTGATCAGCAATATTGAAATTCATGATGATACAATAGCAATTGATCTTAATGGCAATATTTTTGAAATAGAAATTGTTACTCACGAAAATTCACTTTGGCAGATGAATTATAGATTTAATGGATCAGAAATATCAGAAACTGAGTTTAATAACAGGGAGCATGTAGTTTTTAAAGAACCAGAACTCAAGCAAGTTAGTAATTATATTGTCAAAATGGACGATGGTACTGAGTTAATAGCCTTTGACCTATATGGATCCACTTGGTATTTTGGATACGACAACAACGAGCTGAGATATATGAATCCATTTGGCAATTTTGACAAACTTCAAAAAGCTGACTCAATAGGCTTTGAAGATAAAGAAAGGTTGGGATCCTCCCGTGGTTATATTTGGTCAAGATCTATTCCTTTAATAATTGATAAGCCTTTCATAGGCTATGGACCTGACACGTTCGCATTAGCTTTTCCACAATATGATTACGTAGGCAAATTCAAAGCCTATAATACTAATAACATGATAGTTGACAAGGCTCATAATATGTATATAAATATCGCTATTAATTGTGGCTTGATCGCATTAATAAGTTATTTAGCTTTATTCTCAATGTTCGTGATTTATACTTTTAAATACTCTAAACTCAACAATGAATACACTAGATTTATTACTACTATGATCTTTGTTTCACTCATATCATACTCGGTAGCGTCCATATTTAATGACTCTAGCGTGTTAGTATCACCTGTTTACTGGGGATTTCTTGGAATTGGTTTATCATTAGCAAGTCGCAAGGCTGAGTAATAAGAAATAATTAATAAATTGGAAATACTTATATGGATTCTTTGTTGAAATCATATAGGTATTTTTTTGTATCATAATAAGCGCTTGCATACACACGTCAAGATAAATGCACTTAGTAGAAAACATTTCGGACTCTGAAGTATTGTCAGTATTATTTTATTCGAATCTGTGGTTATTTTAAAACTAGTTGCACTATTGTCAATGAGTATGTGCTTCGTAGGTTCGAGGAGCATTTGAGCAAATACGAGATTTTATTTCATCCATGAGTCCCTTCGAATTTGAGTGGTAACTTTTCTTAATTTGCTATCCATTTGTATGCTTTCATTATTATTTTTTTTTATACTTGAAAAACTGTTGATAGTTTCTCGTGTATCAGTTGTTCTTATAATCAAGAGTATCATGGAATTGCAATAAAAATAGGTCCGCACTACTTACTGTTTGCCAAACAAAAGAGCGTGGATTATTATATCTCCACGCCAACTATTGACTTTGAGCCATTCAATCAGATACATACTGTTTACTACACAATTCTCCACAAACAAAAGCCCCCTCCATAATGGAGAGGGCTTAAATGTTTTAGTTTACTTACTTAACTGTTGATGTGAATTCAAAGTTAGCTAAATTATTTGAGCTAACGTCTGCAATGTCATCATTAGCATAGTAAGTCAATTTTAATGTCTTACCAATTACATTTGTTGCGATTGAAGCTTTAACAACTAAATTGTCTCCAACTTGACTTGCAGTTGCAGCATATTTAACATTGTTAACTACTACAGAAAGATAATCTGCATAATCAGCTCCAAATAAAACATCTTCTGTCAATGGAAGAGTAATAGTTAACTCATCATCAGCATCTACCCAAACTGCACTTGTAACTTTTGTTACAGTAGGAGCAATTTCATCAGCTATAATTTGTGAATTCGTAGCTATAGGACCTAATGTAACTTTAGTTCCGTAAATGTCTGCTAAGTTTTGAGCTTGAACATAAACATTTACATCATATGAAACATCGTTTTTGCTGAATTCAGCATTAGCTTCTAAATTATCATTTAAAGTAAGAACGATTGTGTTTTCAGTAGTACCTTCTTTGTATTCTGCGTTGATTACATAGATCATGTTAGTCGTTTGTCCAGTTTGAACGATCATGAAGTCAGCTGCAGTAACAGTAGCAGGGTTTACAGAACCTGTAACAGTAAGAGTTACTTTATTCTTAGCTGTAGCTCTTTGGTCTTCTAATGTTACACCAGTTACCATTGCATCAAACGTATTATCAACAACAGATACCATTTTGTTACCAGCCAAGTCTGTCACGTTAATTACAGTAACAGAATTAACAGTTGTACCATCAGTAGTTGTAGTCAATTTAGGAACAGTGATTTTAACTGTTTTTGCATCACCTAACAATGTAATTGCATTTGATGATCCTAAACTTACTGGAGATAATTTTCCATCTTTTAAAGTTGTATAAGAGTAATTTGCTTTATCTAATGCAGTTGCTGCATCTACTTTTTCGCTGAATTCAACATAAATTGCACCAGCAGTATCTACAACAGGTTGTGTAACATAAAGTTTTGTAACTTCAGGTTTAGTTAAGTCGGTTACAACAACAGTTCCTGAGTATGGAATCATTTTGTTCTCAAGTGGAGTATTGTCTTCAAGGCCAGTTATTTCTAATGTGTATTCACCATCTTCAAAACCGCCAACTAAAGTTAACTCGATAACTGTCATTACTTTTTTACCATCAACTACATCATATGCAGCTCCAGTTAATGCAACTTCATCATCATCTTCATCTGTAAGAGTGAAGTAACTTGGCAAATCAGTCTCATCATCAGTACCAGCTACTTGAACTTTTTTTGTGAAAGTTACAATGATTTTATCCTGAGCATCAACTTCAACTGATTCAACTTCTGGTCTAACTAAGTCAATAGTTGGAACAACGTTGAAAGTGATTTCATCAGTTGTATTTCCGTAGAAATCCATTACATCTGTTAACGTGATCTCTGTTCCAGCAAGTGGTAAAGCACCAGTGAAAGTAAGAGTCCAAGTCATATCATCAGTTTCAGGATCTAAAGCAGCAACACCACCAACTAAAGCTTCTGCATCAAACTCAGCTACCGCTTCGTTGAACATGATTACAACTTCTTTTTGAGTAGCAGACACTACTGATGCTAAAGCAGGAGCAGTTGTGTCTTTTGCTACAACGAATTCAGTGTTGTTAGAAACAACTTTGAATCCAGCAAAGTCAGTTACATTTGAACTAACTGAAATTGTATGAACACCATCTGTTAATCTTGAAGATAAGTCTAATGAAACAACTCTACCATCTACAGAAACTACTGATCCAAATAACAAATCATTGATCTTGTAGTTGCTTAAGATTTGAGCAGTAGTTTTGCTTACTGGCTCAGAGAATACGATGTCAATCTTCTTGTTACCTTTAATGATAACTTCTTCTACTACAGGAGCAGTAAAGTCAGTTACAGTAAAGTCAGCTTCGATATCTTCTAACACGAATCCGTTAACATCAGTAATCTCAGCGATTTCTAAAGTGTATTCAGTTTGGTTAGTAAGTTGTCCTTCTAAGAATTCAACAATTACAGTTTTACCATCTTCTTGAAGCGTTACAGCATCAATAGTTTTAGTTCCAACTGTGAAGTTGTCTTCATCAATTAAGTCTTCATCGATTTCGTTGTTGAACATTACTTCAACTTCGCCTTCGTTCATAGCTTTTACAGAAACAAGTGCCAAGTCAACAACAACTGGAGCTGGAGGCTCGATCTTGCCTGTTTTCTCGCCGATTGTCATTTCTTCGCCATTAATGTTGATAGCGCTAACGCCAATCCACATAGTTTCGAAAGCAGCGCCTCTTAAGATAGGACCTTCAGTTGATACTGTTAAGCCTACTGCAGCAGCGTCAGCTACGATTGTTTCCCATTCGAACTCGTATCCAAGAACTTGCATCATAGCTGATAATAATTCTTTACCAGTTACAACGTTCTTAGGTTGGAAAGTTCCATCTGGGTATCCAACGATCCACTCACTTGCTTGAGCAAATGAAATGAAGTTTGCTGCCCAACCGAATGTAGCAACATCTGTAAAGTCAGCAGGTGCAACAAATGCTGCAGCTTCTACTTCTTTACCGTACATTTGTGCAAATAATACTGTCATTTCGTCTCTTGTCAAGACTTTCTCTACCATGAGATCTCCGTTTTCGTCTCCGACGATGAAATCATGCGCTTTTAATAATTCAGCGCCTGTTTCATGTGCATCAGCGAAAGTCGGGATCATACCTAGTACGAGCACTAATGCTAATACTAAAGATAATACTTTTTTCATGTGCGAATTCCTCCCTTTAATTAGGTTTAATTTTGCTTCCTCTTACAGAAGAGAGTTTTGATCAATAACCCCCTTCTGAGGCTTAAAAAGCGTTGCCTCAGAATCGCATAACCCGCGTGGGTTTATTGCAAAATCCTAGTATAGATTATACCACTTCTGTAGAAGGTCGGTCAATCAAAGTTTTTTTATTGTAATAGAACTGTAAAACAACCAGTTCGTTACCGTCACTTAATTATACAGCAATCGAAGTGGTTTGTCTGTTACATGACCATTACAACAAGTTACGTTTGCATGACATACTATATATACCACGTGAGACTTTCTGTAAACAAAGAACTATGTCCCTGCTTACTTCAGTGCCTCAATTGCCTTCATCAGTTGTACATCGTCTCTGCCTGTGGAACCCTTGATAACAGCAGAGTTTAAGGTTTCAATAGTGTTTCTGTCCAGTGTTCCTGTGACTGCTATGCCCTGATCCGCTTGGAACCTTTTTACGACTGCCATACTGATCGGTCCAAAGCTTCCATCTGCCTCTATGTCATATCCGAGCGCGGCAAGTCTTTGCTGTGCGGCATAGACATTGAGTGATGTGGTGCCTCTATCAGGATAAATCGGTGCCAAAGTGGTCATGTCCGTGTTTCTTAGGCTTTCGACGTTGATGTCCGGAATGATTCCTACAGTGTCTACCTTATAGTCACCCGCCAGTTTGTATTCCGCGATGGTGACTTTAAGTCCGCCGCCGTTGTTCAGTGGCAAGATGCTTTGTACAGTACCTTTGCCGTATGAATCTTCACCTATGATTAAGCCACTACCTGTTTGCTGAATACTGCCAGCGAAAATTTCTGATGCGCTGGCAGAACCGCCGTTGATGAGCACTGCCACATCAACGGGTGCTTTTTCTCTCGAAGCTCTGTATGTTCTGTCGTTTGTGCCTTTGTAATCGATGCTCACAATCTCTTTGCCTTTCGGCACGAAGTAATCGCTCACATAGATGGCTGTATTGAGAAGCCCGCCCGGATTGTTTCTGACATCCACGATCAGTTTCTTAACATTGTTGTTCACCATGTGTGCCATAGCTGTGTCAAATTCCGAATTCGTCTTTTGGCTGAAATCGGAAAGCTTGATGTAGCCCATGCCATTTTCTAGAATTTCGTACTCCACCGACTTGACGACGATGAGTGCTCTGACGATGGTGACATCAAATGGCTCCGAACTTCCTGGTCTGGTGATTTCAAGTGTTACAGGTGTGCCGATTTCGCCACGGATCAACGTTACTGCTTTCTCTGTGGTGAACCCTGCCGCATCCTCACCATTGATTTTGGTGATCATGTCACCTGGGAGCAGTCCCGCTTTTTCAGCCGGTGTGCCCTTGAGAGGAGCAACCACTTCCACATAACCGTTCTTGCCTTCTGTGATGGATGCGCCTATGCCACCGAACTCGCCTTCTATGGAAGTGTTGAAATCTTCATATTCTGAAGGGGTGAAATAAGTGCTGTATGGATCCAGTGCATCGAAGATGCCTTTGTAGGCGCCCTCAATCAAACTTTGTGTGTTCACATCTTTATAGTAGGAATCCTTGATGGTCTCCATCATGAAATCCATGTAGGCTTTGTAATCCTCGTCAGATGTGGTGGTGCTGTTATCGGTGGAAATCGTTTGTAAGCTGATTTCCTTGTCCGATACTACTTGTACGCCTTCTGCGAAGATTATCGGTGATACTGCCATGAGAAGGAACAGAAATATGAGGAAGAGTGCGAGGATCGTCTTCATCATGGCCTTTCTCTTTTGTCTTGCGAGTTTCCTTTGTTTCCTTAGTTCCATCGATTGTACCTCCTGTCTATTTTGCCAATCTGATGATTTCCATATAGAGATTGCCGCCTGTGATCTCAGCCTTGGCGCTGTCGATCATGGCGCTGATGAGTGTCAGTTCATCGTCTTCGTCGGTTTCTCCGGCGAGTTGCCAGTAATATTCCTCTATTTCTGACTGACGCTGTCTGTTGAACATCTGACAAAGCTCAGCGATTGTCTTTTCACTAAAGTGTGTATTGTAGTCCACTATTCTTATAATAGCTTTTTCAGGACTTGTGATGATTTTGAAATCCACCTCGTTACTGTCTTCCTTTAAAAAGAGTGTAGTAAGTTCATCTACGATTCGGCAGATTTTTTTAATTTCGTGTCTCATTTATGAGTCTCCTTTTTGAATGCGTCAATGATCGGGAGCATAAAGCCCGCCACCAGACCACCGGCAAATCCATTATTGTAGAGGTTGATGCCTCCGTGTATGATACCAATGTTCGTCACGAGCGTCAAATGCAGAATGCCCGCAATCACACCGATGACCGGACCGAAATGACCAGCGATTGGCGCTATGGTTGTTGAAAACAGTACGGAGATGATGAATCCCGTGCTGGAAAAGTCATAACCAAAAAATAATCCCGCCAAAAACACACCCAACACAATTGGATAGCAGTTTTTGGGGTGCTTACCAAATGCTGCGAATCCCACTATGGTGAGGATGCCCGCGAGCACTGGTCCGTTGATGACTCCACCAAGTGCGTGAACCATGATGACACTTGCGAGTCCCATGACGCCCATGTTGATGAAGGTGATGCCGTATCCCACAAGACCGGTAAAGTCCGTGATGGTACGACCTTTGTACTTCAGGATACTTCTATACTGAAGCAGTCCGCCTTTGTTGATCACGAGACCAACGCCAATCAAGTAAATGAACATGACGACGAGCAGTACTGTGATGCTGGCATTGTGCTCGGTATAGAGAATATTGACTGGTTGTATGTCAATCTTAAAGTTTCTCAGAAAACTCGTGAACACTGTGCCTACGAGTCCTGCGGTAAATCCTATATTGTATAGGTTATAACCGTCATGGAATCTGAGCATGTGTGACGAGAGCGGTACGATGATAAAACCGATGAGTGTGCCTATGGCGATTCCCATGACATAATTGAAGCCCTCATTGAATATCCCGCCATAGGTTATGATGCTCACAAGTGGCGCAAGCGCCGTACTGAACATGATGACCAAGATGACGTTCATCATTGGGATCTTCTGATATCTGGCATACAAATACCCGCCTAGATAAATCGGCAATATGTTGATGATGTTCTTTCCGAAAAACGAAAAACCTATTACGGTCATGACTGCTGCTATAAGTAGTCCATTGATCCTCATTTTGAAGCGCTTTAACAAATAGATGTTGAAAAAGCCCACCAAGGCGGCGTTGACAAATGATGCCCCTACGCCGCCGACACTCAGAAAGTCGGTCAGTAGTATGGACGGGGACTGTGTGATTTCAAGGAGCCCTTCAAGCACGTTGATGCCTTCACTGAAACTAGTGAAGATACCAAAAATTAAAAATGCGAGCGGGAAGGCACTCAGGATCAAGAGCTTCTGCTCTTTGCGCAGTTCTCGTTCTTTAAACTGATTGTATAATAACACTGATTCACCTCGATTGAATTGGATTTTCCTCTATTATATAGGATGTGCCGGGAAAAAGGAAGAGGAGGGACGGTAGGATTTCTATGTAGATGTTGGAATACGAGCGGAAAATGGTGGTTTTTGGATGCAGCTAAGTGACTGGCGTCACTTTGGCTGTGTCCAAGTCTGTTTTTGGCTGCGCCAAGTGGTTAGTGGTTGGGAAAGTCAAATTCGAAGGATTAAGGTCAAGTGCGCCTTATGGCGCAGATTAAAAGGATTGGTCAGGGACCAATCCTTTGTGTAAGACATGTAAGTACAAAGTCAGAAAGTACAAGGATACATGTTCTTGATCTTGATCTTCCTAACTACTAACTAACTTGGCGTTAGCCAAATACTACTGCGCGTTTACGCGCAAAACCACTGGGGCGTCAGCCCCCTTGATCTTGACCTTCCTAACCACTAACTACTTGGCGTAGCCAAAAACTAACTGCGCGTTTACGCGCAAAACCACTTGAGTAACACAGGGGTGGTAACCCCCTGTTACAAAATTGTCATTTCGGGTATAAATAAACCACTTTACCAAAGGGGGTAATCCTATGTTTTATAAGTATAAAGTCAAATACGGGCTCTTTTTATTGATTATGTTGTTGGTGATATCGGGGTGTTCAAAGGATGAAGATGAGGTTTCTAAAGTTAGAATTGCACATTTCCCCAATGTGACGCATGCGCAGGCTCTGGTGGCGAGGGAGATGGGGGCTTTTGAGGAGAAGCTTGGTGATGATCTCAAAGTGGAATACTTTGTATTCAATGCGGGACCATCGGAAATTGAGGCCTTTTTCGCCGGGGAACTGGATCTGGGGTACATCGGTCCGGTACCAGCTTTGAATGGAAACATCAAATCAGATGGTGATATCGTCATTCTCGCTGGTGCAACCAATGCGGGTGCGATTGTAGTCGTATCCGAAGGCTCAGACATTCAGTCGATTGCAGATTTGCAAAACAAGAAAGTCGCCGTTCCTCAGATTGGAAATACTCAGCACCTGTCCCTACTCAATCTCCTAAGCGAAAACAATCTTTCGGACACGACGAAGGGTGGCAACGTGGATGTGGTTCCCGTATCCAACCCGGACATCAAGACGCTTCTTGAAAATGGCGGGGTCGATGCAGCTTGTGTTCCCGAACCTTGGGGATCCCGACTGGTTTATGAGATTGGAGCACGCATTCTTCTCGATGAGAAAGAAGTGTTCAGAAATGGTGAGTATTCCACCGCGCTATTGATTGGCAGAAAGGACTTTGTCGAGGAAAATCCTGAAATCGTAAAGAAAGTACTGGAAGCACACCTTGAGATGACGGAGTACCTTATCAACAACACCGAGACTGCCAAATCCATGGTCAACAAGCAAATTTTGGAGCTCACAGGCAAAGATCTTTCTCAAGAAGTGATCGATTCCGTCTTTGAAAGACTCTATTTTTCAAATGACCCGATCAGTGCATCGGTCATGGATTTTATGAACATTTCAAAAGCAGAAGGCTTTATCGACAATACCACAACAAAAGAAAAATTATTCCAGTTCGGTATCTTGAATTCTATTTTGGATGAGAAAGGTCTCCCCATTGTGGAATAAATATTCATTTTGACTCAAAGGTGGTGTTCAAATGGTACTTGAAATCAACAATTTATCCAAAACATTCAAAACAAAGACAAAGGAAACCGCTGTGTTCAAATCCATTGATTTGAAAATAGACAAAGGACAATTCATCTGTCTGATCGGTCCATCCGGGTGCGGCAAATCCACGCTCCTGAACATCATCGCAGGGCATGAAAAGGCCAATGAGGGCGAAGTGCTCCTGGAGGGCAAAGCTGTCACAACGCCAGGACCCGATCGAATCATGATGTTCCAGGAATCTGCTCTTTTCCCGTGGCTCAAAGTAATCGACAATGTGATCTTCGGGCTCAAAATCGCAGGAGTCAGTAAAGATGAAGCCTATGCTACTGCGGATCGATACCTCCATATGACACATCTGAGCCAGTTCAAGAACGCCTATATTCATGAACTTTCAGGAGGCATGCGCCAACGGGTGGCACTTGCAAGATGTCTTTCCATGGATTCAGAGATTATGCTCATGGATGAACCCTTTGCTTCCCTCGACTCCCAAACTCGGTTGATCCTTCAACTGGAGCTTCAAAGGATCTGGGAGGCCACCAAAAAGACAATTGTATTTGTAACCCACAGTGTCGAGGAAGCGGTCCTGTTGTCGGACAAAATCGTTTTGATGTCGGTCAATCCCGGTGGCATTAAAAAAATCTACGACATTGATATCCCAAGACCTCGTGAGGTGGATTCCGAGGCTGTGGTCCATAAGATGAGCATCGTCCTAAAAGACCTTAAGGAGGAGGTGGAGAAAGTTGCAAAAGCTGAATTCGATACTGACTGGCATCTTTAGTAAAATTATATTTTACCTGATACTGATTTTGATCTGGGAAGCGGCTTATCGCATCGGCGTCCAATGGCTTGAAATCTGGAAGCCGTACACCTTCCCTTCACCGGTTTTTGTGTTCAGAAGTCTGGTTAAACTTATTCAAAACAATGTTCTTCCCATTGCAATCGCCACCAGTCTCCGTCGTATTGCAATCGGATATACCACTTCAGTCATGATCGGCACCACCATTGGTATTTTCATGGTGTCATTCAAATTTCTAGACAAACACCTCAGTCCTTTAGTGTTGGGGCTTCAAACGCTACCGAGCATCTGTTGGTTGCCATTTGCCATCTTGTGGTTCGGACTCAATGAGAACGCCATCACTTTTGTAATCGCCATCGGCTCTACATTTGCGATTGCCATGTCCATTGAATCGGGCATCAAAAATGTGAACCCGCTGTATATCAGAGCTGCCCGGACCATGGGCGCCAAAGGATACAAACTGTACCGCAATGTGATTATCCCCGCAGCACTCCCGAACATCGTCACAGGTCTGAAACAGGCTTGGTCTTTTGCATGGAGAGCACTTATGGCCGGTGAAATGCTGACCGCGACCAAAGGACTCGGTCAAGTGCTCATGTGGGGTCGTGATCTCGCGGATATCAGTCAAGTTATGGGCGTTATGATCGTAATCATCATCCTTGGACTTGTTGTTGACAAACTCGTCTTCTCCGTCGTGGAAAAAAACATCCGCCACAGATGGGGACTGCTGCACAAATAACCTGGGAGGCCAAGTCATGAACAAAGTTAAAACGTTCTTTCTGATCGTGATGATTGCCGCCTTCGCTATAACGGGTTGCGGTAAGAATGACGATGCAGTCAAAAAAATCAGAATCGCTTATTTCCCCAATGCCACACATGCCCAGGCACTCATCATGAAAAATCTTAATCTTTTGGAGGCAAAACTTCCCAGTAATGTGGAAGTGGAATACGTCCCATTCAATGCCGGCTCCTCGGAAGTGGAAGCTTTTTTCTCCGGACACGTCGATGTCGGTTACATCGGCCCTATTCCCGCCATCAACGCCAATATCAAATCGCGAGGCGACATCGTGATTATCGCCGGTGCCGCCCATGCCGGTGCGACCCTTGTGGTCTCATCTGATTCTGAAATTAATGATTTCAAAGATTTCGAGAACAAACGAATCGCAGTGCCGCAATTTGGCAACACCCAGCATCTCGCACTCCTCAATCTACTGAGCGAAAACAACTTAGTAGATGCACTAAAAGGCGGCAATGTTGAAATCGTGCCCGTCAAAAATGCCGAGGTTGAAGCGATGATGCTCAAAGGTGAACTCGATGCGGCCTTCATCCCCGAACCTTGGGGTAGCGACCTCCTCCTAAAAGGAATCGCCAAGCGATTTGTTTACGAAAGTGCTTTGTTTGGCGCAGTTGAAGATACCACCGCACTTGTCATTACAAGTCAGGAATATCTGGAAGACCACCGCGACATCGTGAAATTATTTTTAGCGGCTCACATCGAAGCCACCGATTACTTGAAGGACAATCCCGAAGGCGCAAAAGCCATCATCGCTGAGGAGATTGAAAATGCCACGGGTAAAGCTTTGGCCCCCGGCACACTGGATCAGCTCTTCACTTATCTTGAATTTGATTATGTGCCTTTGAGGGAAAGTATTATGAATTATGCAAGGATATTTACAGATGAAGGGTTTGTGGATGAAGTAGTGGATGAGGATGAATTGTTTTTGGAACTACTAAATGAGTAAGTGGGAGTCGGCTGGCGCCTGTCGGCTTCGCCAAGTAGTTTTGCACTCTACGAGTGCAGTGGTTTTTGGCTAGCGCCTGTCGGCTTCGCCAAGTAGTTGGTGGTTAGGAAAGTCAAAAAATTAAGGATCGGTCAACTGACCGATCCTTTTTGTAGAATTAAAGCAAGACGTTATCCTCTTTTGAACTTGATTTTGCTTTTCCCAACCACTAACTGCTTGGCGCTAGCCAAATACTACTGCGCGTTTACGCGCAAAACCAACAGGGCGTCAGCCCCCTCGACAGGTGCTTTTTGTTACCTTGACAGATTATGGATTGAACATTTACAAATGTTTTTATTGAGTTTATAATGTAAATAACAGTTGGAGAGTCCCTGCCAATCAAGTGGGAGATTTAAACAGTCGGAGATTAATATTAAGTTAAGCAGAAAGTGTGATCAATTTTGATTGCACTTTCTTTTGTTTTTCTTATCTTCTTAGCTCAAATGACTGAAAACAGAAGACATCGATTTACATGACATTTAATTATTGCACATATCACCTAAAAGGATTGGTCGCAGACCAATCCTTTGTGTACAACGTTTTAGTAATTTGAATCATTGAATCTTTCTAAAATTAATACTAAATTCAAAATCAATTTTCTTCGAAATTTTCCACAACAATTCTATTGTCGGATTATAATCTCCACTTTCAAGTTTTGAAACCATGGCTTGTGAAACATCTAAAATGCGAGCTAAGTCTTTTTGCTTTAGATTATTTTCATGTCTGTACTCAACTAATTTTACCGAGATATTATATAAAATATCATCTAGTTCAAATGATTCTCTCGTTTTTATACCAACATCATTAATCCAACTTAGGGGATCCATTAACATTTTAGTATCCATAATAATCACTCATTACCTAATATGTAATATTATATAACCTATAAGTTGTATTTTCAATGTTATTCTTTCATACTCACAAAGGGCATTACGCTCATTTCTTTG
>JAWSUW010000050.1:0-908 GCA_033549245.1 Bacillota bacterium
GTTGAATTTCATTGAGATAAAAATTATCAAAATCAAAATTCTTTAGATATTCAAGGTCAAATTCCACCTTTCCAATGGCGTTAATCAAGGAAGATACAGCATTCAAAATACCTGGAATAATAACGACACCAAGAAGTGTCAAGGCGATGATGACAATGTTCATTGTGATAAAAATGGAAAATGCTCTCGGTATTTTAAGCTTCTTCTCAAAAAAACGAACAATATAATCCAATATATACGCAAAAATAAATGCGGATAGTACTGGAGAAATGCCTGCAGATATAATTTCCCAAATCGATGGTTGTGATATCAATAAAAATACAATTGTTGCCACAGTAACCCATTTGACCAATAGTCCAATTTTAATTTCTCTAAAATTCATTGTGCACCTCAATCGGTTTTGATATCTATATTATACAATACAATCTATATGGATAGTAGTAATAGTTGCATAAAAAAATATTGGTTTACATAAATATATTATGTAAACCAATATGTCTTAATATCCACTATTTGTATCTGTTCCACCAGTTACGATTGAAACTGATGATGAAGCTCCAATTCTGGTTGCTCCAGCTTCGATCATTTTAAGTGCTGTCTCATAGTCTCTAACAGCTCCGGAAGCTTTAACTTCCATATCATCGCCAACTATTAACTTCATAAGTCTTACATCAGCCTCTGTGGCACCACCTGTACTAAATCCAGTAGATGTCTTTACAAAATGAGCTCCTGCACTTTTTGATAACTCGCAAGCTTTTGTTTTTTCTTCATCTGTCAAAAGGCAGGTCTCCAAAATAACTTTTAGAATAGCCTTGCCCTTGATCGCTTCAGCCACAGTTGCGATGTCTTTTTCAACATAATTGAATTTTCCATCCTTTAGAGCCGAAACATTGATGACCATGTCGATT
>JAWSUW010000050.1:918-11999 GCA_033549245.1 Bacillota bacterium
GCTTTTATTTCTGTTGTGTTTGCTCCAAGTGGAAATCCGATTACCGATGTTACTTTTACTTCAGTATCTTTTAATTGGTCTGCCACAAGAGAAACATAATACGGATTGATGCACACCGAATAAAAATTATGTGTTTTTGCTTCGTCACACACTTGAATCACTTCAGCTTCAGTAGCATTAGCTTTCAAAATAGTGTGATCGATGTATTTCGCTAAATTCATTTTATCACCTCATTCGTTTTATCAGTTCAATCATAACGAATTGATACCCAACCGTCAAACGATATACACGTTTTTTATAAAATGTCTACAAGCTATTTTTCGTAAACACTTGGCTTCAATGTGGCAATATAAGGCAAGTTTCTGTATTTTTCAGCATAATCAATTCCATAACCCACGATAAACTCATCGGGAATACGATAGCCAACATATTTGACATCAAGATGTGCGATACGTCTTTCCGGTTTATCAAGTAGAGTACAAATCTCAAGACTTCTAGGATTCCTAGACTTAAAATTCTCAATGAGATATTTAAGTGTAAGTCCAGTATCAATGATGTCTTCTACTATAATGACATCTCTTCCTTCAATGCTGTAATCAAGGTCCTTCAAAATTTTTACCACACCTGAACTTTCTGTTGAATGTCCATAACTGGAAGCAGCAATGAAATCAATTTGGATCGGAAAATGAATTTTTCGCATCAGGTCACACATAAAGACATTCGCACCCTTCAAAACCCCGATCAGTAACAAATCTTTACCTTCGTATGCTGCGGAAATTTCATCGGCTAGCGCCTGTACACGTTCCTGCAACATTTCCTCAGAATACAATACATCTTTTACATCGTTTTTCATTATATACTCCTTGACCTAGAATTCCTTATAAACTACCCTAATATAATATCACAAATCTTACAGGATAAAAATGAATTCTTTGTCACCGAATTGTAGCTTATCACCATTGACCAATATAGTGCAGCCATTTACGGTTTGCCCGTTATGGTAAGTTCCATTGCTGGAATCGAGATCCTCAATCGAGAAATCCAACTTGTTCTTGTAGATAATCGCATGTCTCCTACTGATGCTGGAATCGTCAATTTGTATATTACAATCGTCACCTCTTCCAATAATGTTGTGATTAAAATGAATTTCGTGAAAAATAGTTGGATTATTTGCATCCAACAGACATGGCTTTCTCGATTTTTGAATTGTTTTTGATTCTGGAACGCTATAGGTTTGTTTTTTTGAACGTAAAATTCTAAACCAAAACTTATTGCCTTTTATTATTGCAGTCGGCTTATTTAGCACATCACAAAAATGGTCAAGATCAAATGAGTTTTGTTTAAGTTCCTTCAAAAGATTCAAGTTGTTTTCCATAATCTGTGAAGATTCGATAAATATATGTCTATATAGGCCGAGTTCTTGATGGGAATCTTTAACTATTTTAGGTAAATAGATGAATTGGAAATCACATATTATTGGATCATACCAGATTGCTTCTATATTGAAATGTATGTTTTGAGGATTGAGCATATAAGTTTCAAGTCTTGTTTTAAGCTCAATGATCTTCGATAAAAAATCATGATATCGGTTTAAATCGAAATAATTGTCATCGATTAGTATCTGGAGTCTCGTTTTACCAATTGGCTCTTTGTATGAAAGCGAAATCTTTCCATCTTTATTTGACTCGACAGATATCGGCATCAGCAAACCGTCTATCTTTGCATTGGATATCATATCAAGTTCAAAATTATTGCAATCAGATGAGTTGATTGAATACCTAATCATGGATTTGTAAATAGTGTATTAATTTGATTGTTTGACTTGATACCTTCTGTGAGTTCCATAAAAAAGTCTACAGCAAATGTTCTGAATAAAAAAGCAAGTCCGATTAAAACCGCAATAATAATCACGATTTCAATAGTTCCCATCCCTTTTTCCTCATTGATAAATAATTTGATCATTTGTCCTCCTAAAAAATTATTATAATGGGTGAAACTACTATTATAATGACGCTGATTAATGAAAGCATCAGTAAAAAAGTGAGTTGAATGCTGACTTTTTCTGATTTTTTTTTGAATTCACTGGTCTTCTCCATCCAAAGCTCTTCGTACAACTTGTTGAGAGTGTATACCAAATTCGAATTTCCGGTTTTGTGGGACTGGTTGATTAACCGTGTCATTCTCCAAACTTGATCACTGGACTCAATAACTGAGAAATGATTAAGACCAAAAATCGCACTTTGTCTCAAATGAGCTTGTTGTACCAATTCTGGCGCATAATGAGCCGATTTAATTGCGAATTGAAGGGCTTCTTCAAGGGTCATTCCACTGTTCAAGTTTAAAAGCAAGGATTGAAGAAAATCTGTTTGGTTTTTTTCAAAATCGCTTTTGGGTTTGCGTTTAAGCTTGGATTGAATAAGAAAACTGTCAATCTTTGAATTGAGTTCTTTTAAAGTACGCATACTCATCCTTCCAATTTGATTTTTACAATATGATCTGAAGTAAGTTTCATAAGGATTAAAATAGCAAATGCAAACAGCATTATCATTCTACCTGGCAAAGTCGAATACAAGATTGACAAATACTGACTTGAAGTCATCTTTATAAACCCTATGATTGCAAGGGGTGCAATACATAATATCATTTGCTCGAGTTTCTTTTGGAACAGTATGAGTTCAACCTCTGTTTGTGTCTTATTTTTCAAATAAAGCAAGTCAAGTGTGACGTTGACTATGTATGAAGACTGAGACCCTGCGAGCAGCGCTTGATGCATCAAACTTTGAAAGGATTCTGTTTCTTTTATTGGATACTGTTCAAGAAGAATTTCAAAAAGCCGTTGATCTGTACCGTTGAATGCTATTACGTTTTGTAATGCTTTCATTGTCACACATAAGTGTACTGGATGACTTCCGTCATTCTCATCAAATTTTATAATGGCATTCTTAAAGCTATAACCAACGGATAAATATGTGTTCATGTGGTTCAAAAACTCAATAAAGGCATTGAAAGTACTCGAATAACTATCAGATCGATAACATTTTTTTGTTATGATCAACATGATGATGGCTACTGTTGCAAGAATTGACAATGCAGTATTATCAAAAAAAAATTTAATGCCAACGGGATAAAATATTAAATCCAACAAAGCACTTTTTATATTGATTTCTTCAAGTGTGATCATTTGAATACCGCCTGAATTTGTCTTTTTGAATCAGTTTTTCTATGAGTTCATTGGACCTGCAATTAAAATCCATAGTATGATTGTAGATTTCATTTAATTCATAATCTTCCCTATTTTTAATGACTTCAGAAATATTGGTAACTTTTCTTGAGCCCTCACTGGATCGCTCCACGAAAATCAATAAATCGATGGCCGATATGATTTGTCTTCTTAGCAATTGATGATGTATAGGGCTGTGACTGCTTGATATCACTTCTAATCGCGTCAACATATCATATGAGGAGTTGCTGTGCCCAGTTGAAATCGACCCCTCATGCCCGGTATTCATGGCTTGTAGCATGTCTATGACCTCGCTGCCCCTGACTTCACCTACTATAATTCGATCAGGTCTCATTCTCAGTGCGTTTTTGATCAAATCAGACATTGCAATTGGATGATCAATATTTTGATTGGTTCTAGTTTCTAGAAATATGGCATTTGGAATGTGGTCAATTTGAATCTCGGAAGCGTCTTCTATGACAATAATACGTTCATCACTTGCGATGTATGATGTCAAACAATTCAAGATAGTTGTTTTCCCACTACCAGTTCCTCCACAAATAAAGAGATTATATCTCGCTTTGATACATTGTTCTAAGAAGGAGGCAACTGCTTCAGAAAACATACCTGCTTGAATGAGCTCATGAGGCTCATTGAATACCTGATTGAACTTTCTGATTGTAATCATTGGACCTTGAATGGCAATTGGGTCCAAAATTACGTTTACACGTGACCCATCTTTTAGTCTGGCATCCATCAAAGGATTTCCATAATTCACCTCCCTTCCCACTTCAGTTGCGATTTTTTGAATCCATTGATTGATATGTTCAACGTCATAAAATGATATCTCTGTTCTAATGATTTTTCCTCGTTTTTCAACAAATATCTTGTTCGGACCATTAATCATTATTTCAGAAACATCTTGATCATCCAATAAAGGTTGAATAATATCGTATTTTAAAATAGCGTTGATCAGTCGCTCTCTGACTATGAATTTCTCTTCTGTATTCATGGACTCGTCAGTTTGAATGGTTTGCGCAATTTTATCCATTATATGGGGCGTTTCAAACTGAGCAATATTATTCATGATTTCAATTTTCATTTGATTAATCTTATCATATGTCATTTACTACTCCTTCTCACAAAAGCATATGCTCGGAAAGCTTGAATTGTTCGTGTGCTTTGGTATTTGTTTTCAAACTGATTATTTTCTTTTGAAATGCTATTTTCCCTATAGCACTTTCAAATCTTTTGGGGCTGATTTCAATGTTCTCGTGAACAATAATAATCAAATCAGATAGATTCAATAACATCAAATCCAATGGTCCTTTGAGATGATCAATATGAATGATTGTATCGTTATGCTTTTTGAGTGTGTTTATGAGTGGTTCAATTAATTTGATTGGTGGATTGAGCAAATCCATGACGCTACTGATCGGATATAGAATTCCATTTTTTAATCTTCTTATTTTTTTTATGAGTTCCATCTCATGATTGTCTAGTAAATCAATCAATGAAAGATTAGAATCTGGATTATATGTAAAGTCAATAAAATTGCAAGTTTGGCAATCCAATTGAAGCCTTCTAAACAGTTCAACACCCCCAATAATCGTAATCAAATGATTTTCATGATCAAATATAAATGAACAGATAACATCAATGGTCTGATATTTGGAAATGTACAGTATTTTTCCAGTTTTGCATGTCTCATCACTCATACAAATGCAACATAAGTTCTGATTTTCTTTAAAGAAATCGAGTTCTGCAGTATGTGAAAGTATGTCTATGATCACAGCATCATCCTCATTCAATAAGTGTAATTCATGAAAGCTTATATATTCAATTGAAGCTCCTTTGGACTTGATCTGTTGATACAATTTATCGTTATAGGCTGAATGTAAAATATATGTCATAAAATCTCCTAGAATATGGATATAAATATAGTATATACCATATTCTAGAATTTACAAGTATTTCCAATAAAAAAAGTTCTAATCTGATATTTAATCAAATTAGAACTTTTAAGTTTATTTCATGCGTCCGTACGGATATTTTCGCTTAAATATTTTTTCATTCCTGTTCCATAACACCAGACCGTATAGAATGCCGAATAGAATAAAGAAAACAAATGAGTAAATGGCTTGAAACCAAGTGAACACACTGTCAGAGCCTCCAATTTTTCCAAGGATCATCATAATCACCCAGTATAATGCGAAGGTACTTGCTCCCCAGGTCAATAATCCGAATCTGAGAATAAAATGCCATTTCCCATCATCTCGTTTGGTTTGCCAATTTTCAAATATTTGATTTTCATAATCTAGTTTTCTTTGTTCACGTTTAGTCATTTTCACCTCTTAAACTGGATGTGTTTTTTCCTCATTGTTCACTAAGTCACTATCAATTTTATATTTCTGTGCTTGTCTATACTTGAAATAATCAAGTGCAACCGGTGGAAATAGGATATATGACAATACATCTTCTTCTTCTTCAATGAATTCCTTGATTTTTTCTCTTTCTGATACAAGTTGTGGTGGAATTAAATCGGCTGGTCTGCATGTAATAACTTCTTGGTCACCAATGATTTTCTTGATAATCTCAGGACTGATATCTACTGTTGGTTTGCCATACATACCTCTGACGTATTCCTTGACTTCTTTCGGTACCATTTTATAACGTTCTCCCATGACCACGTTTAAAACAGCTTGTGTACCGATTATTTGACTTGTAGGAGTAACAAGTGGTGGAAAACCGAGATCTTCACGAACACGTGGAACCTCTTTCAGTACTTCCTCGTATTTATCAAGAGCATTTTGTGTCTTGAGTTGTGAAACCAAATTGGAAAGCATGCCACCTGGAACTTGGTAGACCAATGTATTGATATCTACTCCAAGAATTTTTGGGTCCATTAGTCCGGATTCAATTGCTTTTTCTCTGATTGGTGCGAAATATTCAGTGATTTTATCGAGCTTCATGAGATCAAGTCCCGTATCATACTCAGTACCTGCAAGTGCTGCCACAAATGGTTCAGTAGGCGGCTGGGATGTTCCAAGTGCAAATGGTGATATTGCTGTATCGATGATATCAACACCAGCTTCAATTGCTTTCAAATATGCCATACTTGCTAATCCACTGGTATAATGTGAGTGGATTTCAAGTGGAACACTAGTGTTGGCTTTTATTGCCTTTACAAGTTCTTCAGTTCCATACGGAGTCAATAGACCGGACATATCTTTAATACAAATGGAATCTGCGCCCATGGATTCCATATCTTTAGCCAGATTCACATAGGTTTCTACTGTATGTGCCGGACTGATGGTATATGATATGGCTGCCTGTGCGTGTCCACCCTCTTTTTTGGTGGTAATCAAAGCTTTTTCAATATTTCTAAGGTCATTTAGAGCATCAAAAATTCTAATGATGTCAATTCCGTTTGAAATGGATCTTTTAACAAACTCTTCAACGACATCGTCTGCATAATGTTTGTATCCAAGAATGTTCTGTCCACGAAGCAACATTTGAAGTTTGGTGTTTTTGACATTTTTACGAATTATACGTAGTCTTTCCCATGGATTCTCATTCAGATATCTTAAAGATGAATCGAAAGTGGCTCCTCCCCAACACTCCAGTGCATGATAGCCTACAGCATCGAGGGATTCCAGAATCGGAATCATTTGTTCTGTTCTTAATCGTGTAGCAATAAGCGATTGGTGCGCATCTCTTAATATCGTTTCAGTTACTTTTATTGCAGCCATTACAAACCTCCTAGAGTTATTCACCCAAAGTTTAACATTAGTATAAAAAACTGTACAGTTTTTTTAAAAAGTGATAGTATTATTATAGCTAATTTAATTAAAATATTTCCCGATTTACTTAATAATGATAGGAGCCATATCGATGGATACAACTGATTTACGCATATTAAAGATCCTTCAGAATGATGGACGCATATCGATGAAAGAACTTGGTCATCGAGTGAATCTCACCTCCCCCGCAGTCTCTGAACGCGTGAAAAGATTGGAGG
The DNA here is from genome assembly GCA_033549245.1 of Bacillota bacterium. Taxonomy (GTDB): domain Bacteria; phylum Bacillota; class Clostridia; order Peptostreptococcales; family Acidaminobacteraceae; genus Fusibacter_D. The sequence continues at coordinate 8,160 of JAWSUW010000050.1, forward strand.
AAAATGGTGTTATTGAAGGCTATACTGCAATCGTCAACCCCAAAAAACTCAATCTTTATGTAGAAGCTATTGTTCATGTTGGAATGAAGGTAAGTGCGCATGCACGCTTCAAGAAGTTCACTCACGAGGAACCTTCCATTATTGAATGCCATCATGTCACCGGTGAAGACTGCATGACTGTCCGTGTGGTATGTAGAAACACACATGAACTTGAAACCATTCTTGATAAGATTCAAGCAATTGGCAGTACAAAGACTTCAATCATATTGTCAAGTCCGTTAAAGAGAAAAGCCATTTTGCCTTATACAGAAGAAAATCTCTAAAAAAAACCTCTAGTAATCACTAGAGGATATAGGGGGGAAATATAATATTCATATCTTGAAAGTAGTATCTCAAGATTATTTTTCATATACCCCATCCACATCAAATTACTCATATAAATCAAATTTTATTCCGTTAGTACAGTTCATAATGATATCCTGTGAAGGCATATTGAACTGCTAGCGGAAATTTGTTTTTCAGCCTCAAATACCCGTCGATTCCAGTGCAGTGATTGAGATAGAGTTTCTCTATGCCAAACACCTCAAATCTTTCTATATGCTGATCCAATTGATCCAAAAGCGCACCACCAAAATGCATGCCTCCTGATACTGAGTCGATTTTTTTGTGGTTCAGCTTTTCAAATGCAGTCTTCAGTATATTCAGAATCCCTTTGTGTGAACACCCGGTAAACAAATGATTTTTGCTGCGTTCGTTGATCAACATGAACAATTCATCAGCAAACGGATCTTGAAGAAAATTCATATCAGATTTTTCAAAAAAATCGCCTTCTGATACCAAATCATGTGTGTAATCATATATTTCAGTGATCAGTTTGACTCCAGGAAATATTTCAGTGTCATCTTCCAAAAAAACGAATGAATTCGGATAATCTTCAAGAGGTTTTTTCAATGAAAAGCCAACAAATTTTTTTTCAGTACCATGAACACTGTATTTTTCACTTAATGCTCTCTGCTTCAGATAAATAGTGGCATGATTGTTTACAGCAAGGAATGATTCCAATCCACCGCAATGATCATAATGCCCATGACTGATGACAACTGCATCGACATCATTTAAATCTTCAGCCAAATAATTGGCATTGTGAACGATGGCACCAGTTTGGCCAGTGTCAAATAGGATTGTTTTGTTTTTTACTTTAATCAAGAATGATAAGCCATGCTCCGCAGTTAAACCTTCGCCATAGACCAAATTGTCGATGAGCGTCAATACTTCCATAATAATAATCCTCCTGTAGATTGCCTTATATTCAATAAAGAAGTGCTTTGATCAATTTCCATGTGACATTTTGTTGATCGTCAATCTCATATTCCAGTAAAGCATGTCCTAAAATGTGACCATCTTCAAAGTAACCAAGAACCCACTGGGTATTTATGATTCTCGATTCAGTCGGCCACCATTTCATAGTACCGCCCAAAACCCCATCATATGGAATCAGGTCATTTTCTTCATTCAATGTTTCAAGTAAACTTTCAGGAGTATTAAACCCTTTATCCTTCAGGTGTTCCATAACAAAATCAAATGGAATGATTGCCGAATCAATTTTTGTTTGTAATGCATCGATTTCACTTTTGAGCAGCTCTGTCTCTTGTTTTTTTTCAACAATCAAAGAAGTGACATCATCAACCAAACGTTCTTTTTCGGCATTCAACAATCTAATCTCGGAAGCCAGACGTTCCTTTTCGCTAGTCAACAAATCCAGTTCGGTCTCATAATTTTCAATGTCATTTTGATGGACAATCATTTGACCCGCACTGAACAAAATTAGAAGGACAACAATTATGAAAACTCCTAAAATATGTTCTTTCAACCAATTCATCATAATTTTCATGGCAACCACCTCTACTCATATCATAGCATAAAATTGAACAGAGTTAAGCGATTTAACAATACTGTAACGTTTGAAACTGACGTTAATACCTAACGATTTTTACCTGGCAAAATGTACATGGCGTAATATGCATCAAATGTTACTTTTTCAGATTTGATTTTAGTGGCGGTTTCGGTACCAACATATCTATAATGCCACGGTTCATACATATATCCGGTAATCATTTCCATGTTCTTGGGATATCTTAGGATATAGCCATACTCATGTGCATTTTCCTGAAGCCATGCGAAAGCTTTTGTGTCTTCGAACGCCTGCGAAACATCGTTGATGTCAATTGCAAGTCCTGTTTCGTGCTCTGAATGCCCCGGTCTTGCTGAATAGCGGTCTGCGTTTTTTTCACCATTGTTGGTCTTATACTTGTTATAGAGATAGGCTTGAAATTCATTTGTACGATATGCGGAAATTATTTTGAGTGATATCCCCTCTTCTTTGGCATGATTGGACATTTCAATAAAAGCATTGAGTGCATCACGGTCTAAATCATAGACTTTACCATCATTGACATGATATTCAATTGGAACTTCCTCGAGATTTTTGGGTGTGAAATCGCTTGGCAATTGGTTGAATTTGTTACAGAGCACCAGTAAATCATCTGGGATTTCAATTTCAACGATATGAGTATAAAAATCATAATCGAGATTCATGTTCACCTTCAAGACAACCTCAGCTGCTGAAAATGAAGGGTTGTTTTGTGCATATGTTTCATAGCGATCCATTCTGGATTCCATAAAAAATGAAATGCTTTCGTAGTTTAGTGGTTCCTGTTCGATTTCAGGAGTAACAACGACTTCAGGCTCCACTTCGTTTTCAGTTTCAGTTTCTGTCTCTGTCTCATTTCCTGGAGGAACTACAGGTACTGGTTCCTCTTCAGTTTCCGTTTCCACTTCCACTTCATTGTTTTCATTCATATCCGGACTTTCGCTATTATCTGTAACTTCAGGTTCATTTTCAGGTTCATTTTCCACTTCCACAATTTGTGTGGGCTCATCAGTAATCGGACTTTGAAATTTAATAACAACTGCTTTTACAGCGATACCCAAAAGAAGAATAATGACAACACCAACTAGAATCAATGTCAATCTACGCAAAAATAATGAATTCATAAGCACCTCAATTTATTTTGAACTTAATGGTTTGATTAAATCTTTAATGACCTCTCCAGCTATGATCAAACCTGCTACGGAGGGTACAAAAGCAATGCTTCCTGCAATAGTTCTTTTTCGGTTGAGCGGTGTCTCAACCACTCCTGTTTCTATAGGCTTCATCGCTTCTTCTTTTGAATAGACGACTTTCAGCTTTTTCACTCCTCTAGCTTTCAACTCCTTGCGCATGACTTTTGCGAGTGGACAGACCGAGGTCTTGTGGATATCCGCAACTTCAAATCTGGTGGGATCCAGCTTGTTTCCGGCACCCATGCTACTCATTATTGGAACTCCAGCTGCAATCGCCTTTTCCACCAGTAAAAGTTTTGAAGAGACTGTATCAATGGCATCCACAACATAGTCGAATTTTGAAAAATCGATAGAATCCACGTTCTCCGCATTGATAAAGGTACAATGCGTTTCGACGATTGCGTCGGGATTGATATCAAGAATTCTTTCTTTCATGACTTCCACCTTCATCAGGCCGATGGTTTTATGCGTTGCTATAATCTGGCGATTGATATTGGTGAGCGCCACACTGTCATTATCATAAAGGTGAAACTTCGAAACGCCCGTTCTGGCAAGTGCCTCAGCGGTAAAAGAACCTACTCCGCCAACTCCAAATATTGCCACAGTCGATTGTTTTAAAAGTGTCACTCCTTCTTCTCCTATCAGTAGTTCAGTTCTTGAAAACGCGTTTAGCATGTTTCCTCCTCATAGCTTGAAATTCAATAGTTTTTTCGACTT
>JAWSUW010000050.1:12009-21425 GCA_033549245.1 Bacillota bacterium
AACATATTCACACCCTGATTCCCAATCAAAGCTTGAACAGAATCCATTTGCAACTGTCGATTTCATATTTGATTACGATTATTTTTTCTGTGTTTTGAATGACACATTGACACGTAAAAACAATCATTTTATTTCCGGCGAGTTTCTCATGTTCTTTGGTGATGATCTTATGAATCTTCACTATGGCAAATGCACCTGTCTCATCTTTGAGTCTGAATCTGACAGGATTTGGACTGCCCAGGTAATCAAACCAACACAGGACGTCAATGGCTTTATTTAAAATTTTCACAGATTTTCACCACCTTGCCTCGTATTTATAGGATACTGCCCATCATTGGAAAATCATCTTCTCCGATACCACCTGTCATCGGACGTATGCCACTGCCCACAAAACTGCCGCGCATGATCGCAGATGCGTCAAAACGCCCGCGTAGAATGTCCACGACCTGATCCAATTTCCTTTGTTTATCCCTGGAAATTCCGTCAAAAAAACTGATTTGTGTGAAATCATTTTCGCAAAATTCAGAAACCCTGACACCGAGGTGGCGAATGCTGCTTCCATCCCAAAGGGCATCAAAAAGTCTTCGAGCGACTTCGTAGATCTCATTTGTCTGATCGGTGGGCAAATTGAATTTTTCCTGATGTGATGCGTGTTCAAACAAATTGTTTTTAATTGAAATGCCGACCAGTCTGGTCATATAGCCACTGTCCCTGAGACGCATGCCGACCATCTCACATAGACTGAGAATCACTAGGTGTGCTTCTCTTCGGGTTTCGACATCAAAAGCAATCGTAGTTGAATTACCAATGCTCTTGATAATCAAATGATTGCTTTTCTTTACAGGGGAATATTCTCTGCCATGTGCGTAATTCCATATTAATATGCCATGTGATTTTAATGTGAATTTCAAAATTTCCGGATCCGAATTGGCAAGGTCTCCAATGGTATAGATGCCCATCGCTCCAAGTTTGGGAATGGTCGCCCTGCCTACCATAAAGAGGTCCCCTACAGGAAGTGGCCACATTTTTTCGCTCATTTCCGAGGGAAATATCGTGCTGACCGCATCCGGTTTTTTTAGGTCGCTACCCATTTTTGCAAGTAGTTTGTTGCTCGAAACACCAATGCTCACTGTAAATCCAAGCTCAGTTTTAATTCGTTCTTTAATGATGTTCGCAAGTTCCACTGGATCTCCAAAAAGCTCAAGGGAATCCGTGACATCCACAAAACATTCGTCAATGCTATAACGCTGAATTTGGGAAGCATATTCTTTTATGATTTCAACCATCGCATTGCTGGATTTGACATAAAGTTCATAGCGTGGAGGTGCAAGATATAACGTAGGGCATTTTTTAAGGGCCTCCATCAAACTCTCGCCCGTTTGAATATTGAATATTTTGGCAGGAATGCTCTTGGCAAGGATGATGCCATGCCTTTTTTTAGGATCACCACCCACCGCAGATGGAATGGTTCTGATGTCCAGAGTCTCTCCATGCTGTAGTCTATAGATTGCTTCCCATGATAGATAGGCGCTGTTGACATCGATATGAAAGATCACTTTATCCATAAAAACAATCCTTTCAAAAAATAAAAAACAGAACGCACGTTCTATATATATTATACAGAACGCACGTTCGATTGTAAAGAGTCAATTGAATTTAATGGTCATTACGTATTGATAATCTTTGATTTCAGGCGTTTCAACTATGGTGAAAGATGGAGCAAACCCTTTTACCAGTGCTGCGATATAAAGATGAAAAAGACCAATGCCGACATCGATGCGATTCAATCTTTCGAAAATAAGACCTTTGAAAATATTCTGACGTATGCGATAAATATGGATACTTTCCTCAGCATCGACATAAAGCCAAGGTTGGCTGTTGGTAGCGGAAGGAGCAAGCCTCGCCAGTTCAATAAGTTCTCTGTACTGTTCGCCCTTATGAATCTTGTTGAGAGGAAATCTACTGAACTGGGTGACAGAGGTTCTGGGTTCGAAAATTTCAGGTGTTCCAAAAGCATAGGCGATGATGAACTCATGACTTTTATTAAAACCTACAGATTTTGAAGGTTTGGCCATCCCTACCCAGCAACCACCAAGCCCCAGTGTGGGTAAAAACAAATCCAATTGTTGCAACATGAATCCAGCATTTTCAAGATAATTGCCTGTTGGTTCAGAAGCCACAGTCATATAATAAGGCGCTTTGATTGAAAACAGCTTCCCCATTGCCTCGTAAGGTGTTCGAGTAAAAGAAACTTCAATTTCTGAATCCATTGGTACCAATTGTTGAATAAATTGATCGATTTTCTGAAGTGTTTCAGCATCTAGGACATCCATTTTATATTGACGTACGGATTTTCTTTGAGTGATCTGATTGTAAAGCGCATCTGCTTTTTGCATGATTTCCTCCTGGAAATAAGTAATATGATTAAGCTTGGTCACAAGCATAATTGGTGATTCTGGTCACTCATTATTCAAAGAATATGATAAAATGAATGGAAAAAGGAGTGAAGATATATGTTTTATAAAAACCTGGCAAATGTATACCAGCATGTTTTTCCTGCAGCCGGAAAAGTGGATTTCTTGGCAGATTTGTTCAAACCCCATGGAATGATTCTAGACGTAGGGTGCTCAGACGGTCGTGTCGCACTCAGTCTTTCAAAGCTCGGATTCGACGTGGAAGCCATTGATCTCAGCGAGGATATGATTCGTGTGGCAAAAGTCGTCAGTGAAGATAACGAACGATTCAGAGTAAGGCTCATGGATATGCAAAATGTTTCTCAGCATTACCCCGCAGGACATTTTGACGGTGTTTATTGCATCGGCAATACCCTGGTCCATCTCGAAAGTGAAAATAAAATACTCGATACACTCAAAGCATTCAAATCCGTTATAAAAGAAAAGGGCATCCTGATGATTCAAATCATCCATTACAATTATGTGGATGAAAACCAAATCAAAATGTTACCGATCATAGAAAATGAAATGGTTCGATTTGAACGATTTTATGCCCGTAAAGGTGAATTTGTGAAATTCAGAACTGAGCTTACCATTAAAGAGACCGGTGAATTCTATGATAGTGAAACCACGTTGCTGGCACTTAAAAAAGAACAATTGGAAAAACTCCTTTACGAAGCCGGCTTCCGTTCGCTCGAGTGGTATGGCAATTATAACGGCGTACCACTTAATTCTGAACATCTTCAACTCATAGTGGTAGCAAAGGCATTTTGACCTTTTTCCCAATCCTAATATATCACTATCGGGCGGATAATTCCAGTTGAACTTACTGCAGCATAAATGTACAATTGATTTATATTAAAAATCAGGAGGTCTCATGTTGTTGAATCTCATTCGTGAACTCACAGACGCCTTTGGTCCATCAGGGTTTGAAGAGGATGTCGTTCGTGTCATACATAGATACAGCGATCCTTTCAATTTCAATGTGGATGCAATGAACAATGTCTATCTGTCCCTCAAAAGCAATAATGGAAAAAAGCCGGTTCTCATGCTGGACGCCCATACCGATGAAGTCGGTTTCATGGTTCAGAGTATCCATGCGAATGGTCTAATCTCGATAGCAACCCTAGGCGGTTGGGTAATGAACAATATTCCAGCCCACACCGTGAACATCAAGACGCAATCAGGGAAACTGGTTCGTGGCATTGTCGCCTCGAAACCGCCCCATTTCATGAGTGATGCTGAGAAAAATGCTCCAATACAAATAGAAAATCTTATGATCGATGTAGGCTGCATTACTCGGGATGAAGTCATCAAAAGTCTTGGAATTCAGGTCGGCGATCCGATTGCACCTGAAGTCAGCTTTGAATTCAACGAAGCGACCGGTGTTCTTTTTGGAAAGGCTTTTGACAATCGTCTTGGAACAGCTGCAGTAATTGAAACCATGAGACAACTTTCCAAAATTGAAGATTTGCCCTATGATGTCATCGGCGCACTTGCGAGTCAGGAAGAAGTCGGAACTCGTGGTGCGATGGTCACCAGCCAAATTGTAAAACCTGATATTGCCATTGTTTTTGAAGGTTCACCTGCAGATGATCTGTATTTTGATACTCACACAGCACAGTGCGCCTTGAAAAAAGGTACACAAATCAGACATATGGACGCAAGCTATGTGAGCCACAGTCGTCTTATTGACTCCGCCAAGGCTATTGCAAATGCAGAGGGTATTCCCTTCCAAAGCGCGGTCAGACGCAAAGGTGGCACAAATGCGGGACGAATTCATATGCAAAACAAAGCAGTCCCTGTTTTGGTTCTGGGCATTCCATCCCGATATGTGCATACCCATTACAATTATGCCGCCATGGAAGATTTTTATGCAACTGTAAACCTTGCAAAAGCTGTTGTTTTGAATATTGATCTAGATTCGTTAAAACTAAAATTATAAATATAAAGTACCGATTTGGACTTGTCCCCCAATCGGTACTTTCTTTTGATTGTTAGTTCAATCTTTTTGTACTTCAAATCTGAGAACAGTTTTTAGTTTTTCGGGAGCCGTTTTTCTGGCATCGGAAATATAGATTTCTTTATGAATTTTTGAAATGCGTGAATACCCATGATCACGACAAAACTGCTCCATTCGTTCAAAACTCGCAGGTTCGTCATCATACGGTCCTTCATGCATCATTTGTGCACACAGTGTTTCTTCAAATGTTTTATACTCTATTTGATCAATCAGAATATTGTTCTTCTTTTTAGAGGTGGAAGCAATATAGCTTACCGCTTGAGCTTCTGTCAAAAAAGATGGTTGTCGAATCATGAGTTCAAATTTGAGATTGCTCTTGTCTTTAAGACCTTGTGTAGGGTCTATGAGATCCCATATGCCTTCGAGTGGATATACGGTATATTCGTAATAATCTTCACTGGATTTGCAGGACATTTTGACGGCATAGGATACAGAATAAAGACCTTCTATGTATTCTGAGAAAAATGTATCATTGGGGTTCCCTTCCCCTTTGAGTGTAAAATAGGTCAGTTCTGGGACCAGTATAATTTCAGGAGTTGTTTTGGGCAGGTAAAGTGCTTTTTCGTGCTTTTTCCATTCGTGTTTCATTTTTGCCTCCTATCAGATATTAAAAAAAATATTGGATATAATATCAGTATATAGCATATTCATATTAAGTGTCACATAATATGTGTAAACTACTTTATCGATTGACTTACTCATGTTAAAATAAAACAACTTGAATAGAATTATTGGAGGTGCGGCAGTTATGTCCGTTGATTTTTTGAATTATATAAACAAATTGAGACATGAGCCCATCAAGAATTTGAATAATCTTTGTGATTTCTTGCTTGAGATTTCACTAGAGATATCGGGGAGTACAGCTGGATCTGTCGTAGCTAAAGATCAACTTGATGCTGACTATGTACTCTATTCAAAAAAAGGTGATCTGACTGATCCGTTTCAAAAGATTTCCATGATTGAAGAGAAGGATTCTTATGTGGAAGCTATGATATCAATAGCGAATACACTTGATGAGGAAAAGGTTGAGCTGATTCGAAGCATTGCATGGATCGCTTATGGTCAGATGACTCAGAATAGACTGATCAGACGCCTCAGGAAGAGTGAGCGCATTTTCAATTTGACTTTTGAACAAGTAAATAGTGGACGATGTGTCACTGACCTGGAAGGTTACATACTTGAAACCAACGAAAAGTTTTGTGATATCATCGGGTATACCCAGGAAGAAGCATTGGGACTTAGGATCAAAGATTTGACCTTTCCGGATGATTGGAAACTGGATGTTGTTTATAAGGATCAACTATTTAGAGGAGAAATTCCTTTTTTTTCAATGGAAAAAAGATATATCAAAAAAAACGGTGAATTGGCTTGGGTTTACACTACAGTCACCTATATGCATGGAGATGAAAATGAAGATGATTTTCTTATTGGTATCGTCCAGGACATAGGCTCCCAAAAGGAGGCAGACATAGAATCTCTGACAGGACTTTACAACAGACGTTACATGATGACGCGCCTACAGGATGAGGTCGAAAGATACGAGCGCACAGGAAAATCGTTTAGTCTGATCCTCACAGATATTGACTATTTTAAAACGATTAATGATGATTACGGACACGATTGTGGCGATGAGGTTTTGCAGGTTTTGTCAAAAGTAATGAAAAGCCAAGTAAGAGCAATGGATGTATTATGTCGCTGGGGAGGCGAAGAATTTTTGCTGCTTTTACCTGAAACGGATATTGAAAAAGCCCGAATGCTTGCGGAACGTGTGCGAAAAAGTGTCTTGGAAGAACACTTCACATACGAAAACAAACAGTTCAGGCTTACAATGACATTTGGTGTGTCAACCTATGAGAAAGGTATGAGCATCAAAGAACTAATAAAAGTGGCTGACTTGGCTCTTTATCGCGGGAAAGAACTAGGACGTAACCGAGTTGTATAATTATAACGACACATAAAAAACCCGCAATCCTTTGAGAGATGCGGGTTCTTAATTGAGTAAATCTATAAGCCGAGTTCTGTATTAGACGATCATCTATCTAGGCGAAACGTTACCGATCCGCTCAAGCGACCTACCACCGGGGGAGACGAGCAGCCTCCTTTTTACACCCTACTTGGTCTTGCTCCAGATGGGGTTTACAGAGCCACATAGTCGCCTATGCGCTGGTGAGCTCTTACCTCACCTTTCCATCCTTACCTCAAAAAGAGGCGGTCTATTTCTGTTGCACTTTCCTTGGAGTCACCTCCACTGGGGATTACCCAGCATCCTGCTCTACGGAGCTCGGACTTTCCTCGTGCAGAAGCACGCGATCATCTGATTTACTCTAAATCATTATACTTGATGTGGTGAGATTAAGCAATCACTAATGCTCTTCATATTAATCATCTTTCTTCTTTCTCGCCAGTTTAAGACCTCCGAAGCCACTGATTATCGCCATGTAAAATCCTAAATCGTAGAACCAACCAGTGTTGTAGAGTTCATATACCCTTATATTTTTGTTGAATAAACCAATAATTAGTGAAATGGGTGCAACCCATCCATGCCAACCCCCCCAAAAGAAGCCTGCTGGATTCTCGGAAGTGTTTTTCCCATCTCCCGGAACACAACTTGTCAACGTCAATAATATAACAATTAGAATTAGAAATAAATCAACAAGGAATTTTATTTAGCGTCCCTCTTCTTTTGGATCTAGTGCGGACCTCAGCCCCTCACCCATCAAGTTGATGCTGATGACAGTGAGAGATATAAGAGTCACGGGAAAAAACCACATCCAATAATAGCTGTTGTTCACCATATTGGCTCCTCTTATGTTTGGAATCAGATTGCCCCATGTGGGAATCGTTTCTGGAAATCCCATACCCACAAATGACAGCATCAACTCTATAAGTATAGCATTTGCGATTACTGTGGCTGATGAGGCAATGATCACACCAAAAACATTTGGAAGAAGATGTTTGAATATTTTGGATGTTTTACTAAGTCCCAGTAGTTCAGCTGCACTCATGAACTCGGTATTTTTATAGACTATGATCTGGCCACGAATGATTCTGGCAAGGCTTGGGAAATTAAGGAATCCATAAAGTCCCATGACCACCAACATTCTTTCAATGGGTTCAAGTTTAAAGGCAAAAACAGCTGTAAAAGAAATAAGAAGTGGCAATAGCGGCATGACATGTATGAATTCTGTAAATCTCATCAATAATTTATCAGTCCATTTTCCATTATACCCTGAAATTGCTCCGACAATTGTTCCCACTACAATTGTTATAGTGGCGGAATACATAGCCATGATCAAAGTAATTCGTCCTCCATAAAGGACTCTGATAAACATATCTTGGCCATAACGGTCAGTTCCAAAAGGATGTATGAGAGATGGTGACTTAAATCTGTCCACCACACTAAAATATTGGAGTGGATAAGGAGATAACATTGGACCAACAATTGTGGCCATAACAATAACAAATAATAGCAAAGCTCCTGCAATGGCGATAGGGGACTTTTTAAAACGTGTAATTGCCAGCCTCCATGGACCTTGAGTTTCAGTCGTATTTTTATACATCATTCGCCCTCCATTTCAGCATTCATTTTAGGATCTGCTATTCCATACAAAATATCAGCGAGCAAATTTCCAAATACTGCTGCCAATGCAAAAATTAAAATCAAAAGCGATAACATGGAAGTATCCCGTCTAAAAACAGCATATAAAAATTCCAGGCCAATCCCTGGCCAAGCAAATACTGCTTCTACAAAAATATTACCGACAAAAAGGGTCGGGATCATAACTCCAACCAGTGAGATGATTGGAATAAGAGCGTTTCTAAAAGCATGTTTGTAGATAACGGTCCTCTCTTTAAGTCCCTTGGACCGTGCGGTTCTGATATAGTCTTGGTTGATGACATCCACGACACTATTTCGAATATATCTGGAGACACTTCCTACTCCAACGAGCGTCAAAGTCAGAACAGGCAGGATCATGTGTCTCATGATGTCTAGAATTTCTACAAGTTTCGATGGGTAACCCTTTATGATATAGATTATGGAACGCATTCCAGTTGGAGGAATCCAGGATATATTTACAGCAAGCAATCGCATCAGATATATACCTATAAAAAATGCAGGTAATGAAATAGCTATCAAAGTTGTAGTAGAGAAAAAATTATCAAATAGACTATTTCTTTTTGCAGCTGACCTGACTCCAATCGGAATCGCAAGGAGAAATGTTAAAACCATCGCTGTAAAATTCAACATGAAAGTTCGCCAAATCAAAATGCCAACAATATCACCTGCCGGTCTTCTATAATAAAGTGATGTGCCGAAGTCTCCTCTTAGTGCACCCGTAATCCATTCAAGGTATCTTACATGCCAGGGTCTATTGTATTGAAGTACCTCCTGCATTTGTGCGATTTGCTCCGGAGAAGGTCTAGGTGAGCCTTCTGGTAAGGAGTTGATATAAGCTATTAGCTCATTGCCAGGCATGGCATCAATAATAAGAAAAATGACCAAAGTTATTGCGATCAGAAGTGGAATAGCTTGTAATATCCTATGTATAATAAACCGCCTCAATGTTGTCCTCCCTTTGATGCTTTTTATAATAATTATAACTGAATAAAAAGGAAAAGTAATACATGTTAAGAAATGTTAAAGAAAGCACCTGTAAAATTACAGATGCTTAATGATTGGGTGTTCCATCTCTGATACTTTTGTCAGTACATCATAATTCTTATCAGATATCCAATCATCCATTATTGCTTTGAAATGATCCAGATAAACTGACTCGCTTTCATAGTGACCGACATCTACAAGAGTAAGATTGGTCCCAATAACATTTTGACATTCATGATATTTTAAATCAGAGGTAATGAAGACATCCGCTTGTGTAATTATAGCCTGAGTAATGAAATCAGATGAAGCACCACTTGAAATGACAACTTTTCGAACT
>JAWSUW010000051.1:0-20737 GCA_033549245.1 Bacillota bacterium
GAAGTGGCTTGCTCAAACTTCGGTTCTTTACAATGCGTTGTATGTCTTATTAATTATATTCTTTACATTCTTCTATACGAACATCACCTTCAACCCAGTTGAAGTTGCAGATCGTTTGAAGACGAACGGCGGATTTATTCCAGGGATCAGACCAGGAAGACCTACGTCGGAATATTTGTCAAAGTCACTCAATAAGATAGCAATAGTAGGTGCAATATTCCTTGCTACCATAGCGATTTTACCTAACTTTTTAGGTGCGATCACAAGTACTCAATTCAGCTTCGGAGGAACATCTTTACTGATCGTTGTATCTGTAGCCCTTGAGACTATGAAGCAAGTGGAAGCACAAATGTTGATGAGACACTACGAAGGATTCCTGAACTAGGAGGATGCTATGAGATTAATATTGCTCGGACCTCCAGGTGCTGGTAAAGGAACACAAGCAGAATTCATCATAGATAAATACGGTATCCCTCATATATCCACAGGAGACATCTTTAGGAAGAACATAAAAGAGGGAACAGCACTTGGAACCAGAGCCAAATCCTTTATGGATAAAGGAGAACTCGTTCCTGACTCACTCGTCGTTGAAATCGTAGAAGATCGTCTGAAAGAAGCGGACTGTAAAGAAGGCTTTCTGCTCGACGGTTTTCCAAGAACTGAAGTTCAAGCACTGGAGCTCGACAAGGTACTCGAAAATATGGGTGTGGATCTTAATGCTGTGATCAACATCAAGGTCAATCCAGAAATTCTGGTATCCAGAGCAATCGGTAGAAGAATATGCAGAACTTGCGGTGCAACGTATCATGTTGTCAATAATCCTCCGAAAATCGAAGGCGTTTGCGACAAATGTGGTGGAGAGCTATACCAGCGCAGTGACGATGTAGAAGAAACCGTAAAAAATAGAATTAATGTCTATGTTAATGAGACATCTCCTTTAATTCATTACTACGAGAAGCGCGGCAAACTTGTTGACATTGAAGGTGAACAAGATATAGACGTTGTTTCAGAAGACATTGTTAATGCATTAAGGGGCTAAGACATGATTGTCATAAAATCAAGCAAGGAAATTGAACTGATGCAAGAGTCCGGAAGAATTGTTGCATTGGTTCATGAAACCATTAAAAAAACAATAAAGCCAGGTGTCACTACAGGTGAACTTGACAAGATCGCCGAAGAGGTCATAACAGAAAATGGAGCTGTGCCATCTTTTAAAGGATATCACGGATTTCCAGGATCAATATGTACTTCGATCAATGATCAAGTCATCCATGGCATTCCGGGAGATATAAAACTTTCGGAAGGCGATATCATCAGTATCGACATAGGCGCATTAAAGAACGGCTATCACGCTGATGCCGCTAGAACCCATCCTGTTGGCAATGTGAGCGAAGCAGCCGCTAACCTCATCAAAGTCACTGAAGAAAGTTTCTTTGAAGGATTGAAGTATTGTCGAAAAGGGTATAGATTGTCTGACGTTTCTCACGCCATTCAAAAATATTCCGAAGACAGAGGTTATGGTGTAGTCAGAGACTTTGTTGGGCATGGAGTCGGCAGGCAACTGCACGAAGATCCACCCATACCGAACTATGGAGCTCCCGGAAGGGGACCTAGGCTCGAGAGTGGCATGGTCTTAGCTATTGAACCAATGATCAATCAAGGTGATCATCGAGTTAAAGTTCTCGATGATGATTGGACAGTTGTGACGCTCGATGGACTTTGGTCCGCACACTACGAACACACTGTCGTCATTACCGAAGATGAACCGATCTTATTGACGTGTTCAACAAATGAGGTGACACTATGATACAGTCGTCCAAAGAACTTGAAGTTGGTCAGTTTGTGAAATCCAGAGCTGGCCGGGATAAAGAGAGAGTCTTCATTATCGTCGAGATTATTGATGAACATTATGTTCACGTAGCAGACGGTGATTTAAGAAAGCTTGAGAAACCGAAAAAGAAAAAAGTGAAGCATTTGAATAAACTTGATCTTGTAAGTGCGGAAGTCAAAGACAAAGCACTGAGTGATATGAAGCTAAACAATGCCTTGCTACGAAAAGAAGTTGAAAAAGCAGGCTTAATCTGATCTGAATAAGGAGGGAGTTTTCTAATGGCAAAAAGTGATTCTATTGAAGTAGAAGGTATAGTCGTAGAAGCATTGCCAAATGCAATGTTTAAAGTTAAACTAGAGAATGGGCATATAGTACTCGCGCATATTTCTGGAAAACTTAGAATGAATTTTATAAGGATATTACCTGGAGATAAAGTGACATTAGATTTATCACCATATGATCTTACACGCGGTAGGATTGTATGGAGAGGAAAGTAAGGAGGTATAACAATGAAAGTTAGACCATCAGTAAAACCAATGTGTGAAAAGTGCAAAGTCATCAGAAGAAAAGGTAAGATCATGGTGATTTGCGAGAATCCAAAGCACAAGCAAACGCAAGGTTAATCTGGCGTGTATGCAAATGTAGAGCGCGGCTGAACTACTTTATATTTGGAATATATAAACCGACAAACAATCAACTATACACATTAGGAGGTGTAATTCAATGGCAAGAATTGCAGGTGTTGACTTGCCTAGAGAGAAGAGAGCTGTAATAGGCTTAACTTACATCTATGGTATCGGAAGACCTACTTCCCAACAATTGTTGGAGAAGGCAGGAATCAGTGAAGACACTAGAATCAAAGATCTCACTGAAGAAGAAGTCAGTAAATTAAGACAGTTCATAGAAGACGATGTAATTGTTGAGGGTGACCTCAGAAGAGAAATCGCTATGAATATCAAGAGACTTAAAGAAATAGGATGTTTTAGAGGCATCAGACATAGAAAAGGCCTTCCAGTTCGTGGACAAAAAACTAAAACGAACGCAAGAACAAGAAAAGGTCCTAAGAAAACTGTTAGCCGTAAAAAGAAAAAATAGGTAAAGGAGGCGTAATTCATGGCTGCTGCTAAAAAAGCACGTAGAGTGAGAAAAAAGCGTGAACGTAAAAACGTTGAACGTGGTCAAGCGCATATCCAAGCTACGTTCAATAACACAATTGTTACTTTGACAGATCCTGTTGGCAATGCACTCGCATGGTCAAGCGCTGGTAGCTTAGGGTTCAAAGGTTCAAGAAAATCAACGCCTTATGCTGCACAGATGGCTGCGGAAGCAGCTTCAAAATCTGGTATGGAGCATGGTTTGAAGTCAGTACAAGTATTTGTAAAAGGACCTGGTTCAGGTAGAGAAGCTGCAATTAGAGCGCTTCAAGCCACAGGACTTGAAATTACATCTATTTCGGATGTGACTCCAATTCCACACAATGGCTGTAGACCACCAAAAAGAAGAAGAGTGTAATAATCAGTATTAGGAGGTGTTTTAAGTGGCAAGATATACAGGACCATCTTGTAGACTTTGTCGTAGAGAAGGGCAGAAGTTATTCCTTAAGGGTGACAGATGCTACAGCGACAAATGCGCATTAAATAGAAGACAAACTGCTCCTGGACAGCATGGCGCTAGAAGAGGCAAGCTTTCAGGCTATGGAACGCAGTTAAGAGAAAAACAAAAAGTTAAGAGATTCTACGGAGTACTTGAGACTCAATTTAGATCCACTTATGACCGTGCAGAAAAAATGAAGGGCATCACTGGTGAAAACTTATTACAATTACTCGAGCTTAGACTTGATAATGTTGTTTTCAGATTAGGTTTTGCAAATTCTAGAAAAGAAGCACGTCAATTAGTTACACATGGTCACTTCACTTTGAATGGCCATAAAGCAGATATTCCATCAATGACACTTGCAATTGGTGATGTTCTTTCTCTCAAAGACAAGAGTAAGTCATCAGACAAATTCAAGTCACTTGCAGAAGTTGCTAGAACTACTCCGAAATGGGTAGATGTTGATTTCGAAAAGATGGAAGGGAAAATTACAGCATTACCTGTAAGAGATGATATTGATTTACCAATCGAAGAGCATCTTATTGTCGAGCTTTACTCAAAATAAGGTTGGTTAATAATATATTATTACCCTCAGATGTATGTTTAATTGATTTGATTGAAAAGGAGGGTCTTAAATAGTGATTGAAATAGAAAAACCAACGATTGAGTGTGTAGAAATGAGTGAGGATGGCAAATACGGCAGATTTGTCGTAGAACCCCTTGAAAGAGGTTATGCAACGACGCTGGGAAACAGTTTAAGACGCATTTTGCTTTCTTCTCTACCAGGAACTGCAGTCAGATGGATCAAAATCGAAAACGTTTTGCATGAGTTTTCAACAATACCAGGTGTCAAAGAGGATGTCATTGAGATCATCTTGAATCTTAAGGGATTGTTTGCAAAAATTCATTCAGATGAAGATGTTAAGATCCTTCGTATCGAAGCAACTGAAGCCGGAGAAATCACCGCTGGTGACATCATTGCAGATGCTGATGTGGAAATTTTAAATACTGATCTTCACATTTGCACGCTTGAAGACAATTCAAGACTGTTTATGGAAATCGCTTTGGGCCAAGGCAGAGGCTACGTTCCTGCTGAAAACAATAAGGAAGTAGGGTTGCCAATTGGAATCATTCCAGTTGACTCAATCTATACACCTGTTCGCAAAGTAAATTTCGCTATAGATAAAACTAGAGTTGGAAAAGAGGGTGATTACGACAAATTGACCCTAGAAGTCTGGACAGACGGTACAATCAATCCTGACGAAGCTACTTCAATAGGAGCTAAAATCATGGCTGAACACTTGTATCTTTTCATAGACATGACAGATAGTGTCAACGGTGTCGAAATCATGGTCGAAAAAGAGGAAGATATCAAAGAGAAAGTACTTGAAATGACAATCGAAGAACTTGACCTTTCAGTACGTTCTTATAACTGCCTCAAAAGAGCTGGCATCAACACTGTTGAGGAACTTACCAACAAAAGTGAAGATGACATGATGAAAGTTAGAAACTTAGGTAAAAAATCGCTTGAAGAAGTTAAACATAAGCTTGCAGAATTAGACCTAGGTCTCAGAGCAGAAGACGAGTAAAGGAGGGAAAAAGATGGCAGCTTACCGTAAACTTGGTCGTCCAAGTTCACATAGAACATTGATGCTTAGAAATTTAACAACATCTCTTCTAAAAAATGGACGTATCGAAACTACAGTAACTAGAGCAAAAGAAACTAAGAAATTCGCTGAGAAAATGATCACTCTTGCAAAAAGAGGCGACCTTCACGCGAGAAGACAAGTTCTTGCATTTGTTACTGAAGAAGCAGTTGTTAAGAAATTGTTCGATGAAATCGCTCCAAATTACAAAGAACGCAACGGCGGTTATACGAGATTAGTTCAAACAGGTCCTCGTAGAGGCGACGCAGCACCTATGTGTAAATTAGAGTTGATATAATGATTGGGGGACTAAGTGTATGCTTTAGTCCCTTTATTACATAAGTTATGTGGAATCTATTAAGGTATGGTGATGATTATGATTAAGACAGAAAATCTCTTTTTCAGATATGGTGATGAAAAAGATGAAGAAAAATTTGCACTCAGGGATGTCAGTTTACACATTAAAGATGGAGAATTCGTTGTGATCATAGGTCATAACGGTTCTGGAAAATCCACACTTTCAAAACTTCTTAATGGTATTTATTTCCCGACACAAGGAAAAATTATAATTGATCATATGGATACTTCTGATGAATCCCTAATTTGGGAGATTCGTAAAACTGCTGGAATGGTGTTTCAAAATCCAGACAATCAACTTGTGGCGACCATTGTTGAAGAAGACGTGGCGTTTGGTCCCGAGAATTTGGGACTCCCTTCGGCTGAAATCCGAAAGAGAGTTGATGAGGCACTAGAGGTAGTCAAAATGGAGGCTTACAAGCGAAAACCACCACATCATCTTTCTGGTGGTCAAAAGCAACGTGTGGCGATCGCAGGTATACTTGCGATGAAGCCAAAATGCATCATTTTTGATGAGCCGACAGCGATGCTTGATCCTTCAGGACGAAAGGAAGTCATCCAAACCATACATCATTTAAATAAAACAGAAAAAATGACAATAGTCCATATCACGCACTATATGGATGAAGCTGTTAACGCAGATCGTATACTAGTTATGGATGAAGGTGAGATTGTACTTGAAGGCACACCAAAGGAAGTATTTTCGAAAGTTGAGGAACTAAGAAAAATCGGACTGGATGTGCCACAAGTGACGTTGTTGTCCCATGAATTGGCACAGCAAGGCTTTGAAATTTCAAACCAGAATTTAACTGTAGAAGAGTTGGTGAATGAATTATGTCAATTAAAATAGTTGAATTATCGCATATATATGATGCAAACACTCCAAATGAAACGAAAGCGATAGACCATATCAATTTGGATATTCCCAGCGGTCAGTTCATAGGTCTTATTGGCCATACAGGGTCAGGTAAATCCACTTTGATCCAGCACCTCAATGGACTTTTAAAGCCATCAGAAGGCGATATCATAGTAAGTGGATATAACATTACAGAAGGCTTGAGAACAGAAATTCCCAAAAAACGCAGTGATCGTAAGGCTGATGCGAAAGCAAGAAAGAAAAGATTGATTGAAGTGAGAAAGCGAGTAGGGCTCGTTTTTCAATATCCCGAATATCAGTTGTTTGAAGAAACCATTGAAAAAGACATTGCCTTTGGACCAACGAATTTAGGACTTGGGGAAACTGAAGTCAAAAGACGTGTTATCGAAGCAATGACTCTTGTTGGTATAGATTATGAGGAATACAAGGATAGATCCCCATTCGAACTCAGTGGAGGACAAAAACGAAGAGTGGCCATAGCGGGAGTACTCGCTATGAAACCTGAAGTATTGATTCTTGATGAACCGACTGCGGGTCTCGACCCTAGAGGTAGAGATGAAATATTAGGTCAAATCAAGAGACTTCATGATAAAGAAGGCATTACTGTCATAATCGTTTCACATAGTATGGAAGATATGGCTAAGATCTCTGAAAGGTTGATTGTCATGAATCTGGGCAAGATTGTCCTAGACGGTTCACCGAAAGAAGTTTTCAGAAATATTGATATGCTTGAGGATATAGGTCTTGCAGTGCCTCAGATATCATATCTCATAAGGGAGCTCAATGCTAGGGGATTTGAAATTGATGCTGATATTTTGACCGTTCAAGAGGCTTTTGAACAACTTTCACTTAAACTTCAGCGAAAGAAAAAATCAGGTGACTTATGTTAAGAGATATTACTATAGGACAATATTATACAGAAAACTCAGTGATTCATAAGATGGATCCAAGGTTTAAAATTATAGCATCCATGCTCTATT
Source organism: Bacillota bacterium (assembly GCA_033549245.1). Taxonomy (GTDB): domain Bacteria; phylum Bacillota; class Clostridia; order Peptostreptococcales; family Acidaminobacteraceae; genus Fusibacter_D. The sequence continues at coordinate 7,285 of JAWSUW010000051.1, forward strand.
TGGTCTCGCTTTTTTTAGTCAATCAAATACTGGCATATGTTGCTGTGATACTTTTTATAGGGACAGTCATCAAACTGTCTAAAGTACCACTCGGTTTCGTAATGAGAGGGCTTAAGCCTATTTTGATGCTGATTGTGTTTGCATTTACAATCAATATTTTCCTGACTCCAGGTCAAGGCGCTCCACTTGTGGATATAGGATTCATAACTATCTACCCTGAAGGTGTGGAAAGAGCTTTTTTTATGGCGATCAGGTTGGTGCTATTGATTGTGGGTACATCTTTATTGACTCTTACGACGTCACCGATAGAACTTACAGATGGAATTGAATATCTGCTCAACCCATTTAAAAAAATCGGACTCCCGGCACACGAACTTGCGATGATGATGACCATAGCTTTAAGATTTATACCAACGCTTTTAGAGGAAACGGATAAAATCATGAAAGCTCAAATGGCAAGAGGCGCAGATTTTGAGAGTGGCAATATCATGAATAGAGCCAAAGCGCTCATACCATTATTGGTACCTCTATTTATCAGTGCATTCAGACGTGCGGACGAACTCGCCATGGCTATGGAAGCAAGATGTTATAGAGGCGGCGAGAACAGGACGAGAATGAAAGTGCTCAAGTATACAAAATTGGATGCATTAGGCGGTGTAGTCGTAGTGCTTTATATGGCCGTTTGTGTGGTGCTGTAAGATGAGCAACATAGCAATCTGGATAAAATACGACGGCACACATTACAGTGGTTGGCAAAGACAACCTAAACACAAAACAGTACAAGGAGTCATTGAAAAGAAACTTTCAAGAGTACTTGGTTCTGAAGTGGTGATCCATGGATCTGGAAGAACAGATTCAGGAGTGCATGCTTTGTCCCAATGTGCTTCGTTCACAGCTGATCTGATTATGCCAGAAGATCGATTGAAGTATGCTCTTAATCGAGTTTTACCTGTAGACATTTTGGTTCATGAACTCAAAGTAATGCCTGATGATTTTCATGCGCGTTATAGCGCAAAAGGAAAGACCTACATCTACAAAGTCTACTTGGACGAGATTCGAGATCCGTTTAAAGATAACTATTATTATCATTATCCACATAAACTCGATTTGGATGCCATTCAAGAGGGAATGAAGTTTTTTCTTGGAACTCATGATTTCAAGACATTTATGGCATCAGGTAGTGCCGTGAGCAATACGGTGAGGACCATACATTCTTTTGAGGTTGAGCAAGTCGGGAACACACTGGAGTTTACAATATCCGGAGACGGTTTTCTTTATAACATGGTCAGAATCATTATTGGAACACTATTTCAAGTCAGCAGAGGCAAAACAAGTCCAGATGAAATTCCGTTGATCATTGCAAATCAAGATCGTTCCGGAGCGAAATGGACTGCACCGCCAAATGGATTGTATTTGAAAGATGTTCATTATTAATGCCAATAAAATGTTGACAGTTACTACATTATCATATAGAATAGATTGTGGCTCGCAATGATTATTGCTGAGTGATTTTGAAAAAAATGATCAAAAAATCCTGCCCCGGGTTTTTGAGATAAACGGTGAAATAATATTTAAGGAGGTCACTAAATGAAGTCTTACGTTGCAAAACCACTAGAGATTGAAAGAAAGTGGTACGTAGTTGATGCAGATGGAAAAACTTTAGGAAGATTAGCATCTGAAGTTGCTAAGATTTTGAGAGGTAAACATAAGCCAATTTTTACTCCGCATGTTGACACTGGAGATTTTGTCATAGTAGTAAATGCTGAAAAAGTAAAAGTTACAGGTAAGAAAATGGATCAAAAAATGTACAGATGGCACACAGGTTATGTTGGTAACTTAAAAGAGAGAACTTTCAGAGAAATGAACCAAAGAAATCCTGAGAAGATTGTTGAACTTGCTATCAAAGGCATGTTGCCACACAACGCTCTTGGAAGTCAAATGTACACAAAATTAAAAGTATACGCAGGTCCTGAGCATAAGCATGAAGCTCAAATGCCTGAAGTACTCGAAATTAATCTGTAAGGGAGGGTAACTAATGGCTAAATCAATGCAATATCAAGGTACTGGTAGAAGAAAAACTTCTGTCGCTAGAGTTAGATTACTTCCTGGTACAGGAAAGTTTATCGTTAATGGCAGAACAGTTGAAGAATTCTTCAATTTTGAAACATTAAGAAGAGAAGTACAGAGACCTTTAGGGTTAACTAATACCACTGGAAAATACGATGTAATCGTAAAAGTTGAAGGTGGCGGATACACTGGACAAGCTGGTGCGGTAAGACATGGTCTTTCAAGAGCACTTTTGCAAGTTGACGGTGAATTCAGAGCGGTTCTCAAGGCAGCTGGTTTCTTGACTAGAGATTCAAGAATGAAGGAAAGAAAGAAATACGGTCTTAAGGCAGCGAGAAGAGCACCACAATTCTCTAAGCGTTAATTTGTTGATGAAGCAGTCCTCGTGGGTATATTTACCCATGAGGGCTTTTTATTTTTTGTGATATAATATAAGAATTGAGAGGTGATTATTATGTCAAATTTGGCAAGTTTTCTGATGCCTCATGCACCTGTTTTTCTGGAGGCGATAGGGCAACATCAAATCCGTGCTGTAGAGAAGACCATTGAATCCATGCATAAAATCGGTAAGACTATAAAAGAGCTGAAACCTGATATGATTGTATTCGTTTCACCTCATGGACCTGTGTTCTCCGATGCGATCGCAGTTTATGATTTAGAGTCGTATACGGGTGATTTTCATGCATTTGGAGAATTCGAACTGGAATATGAATTCAAGGTAGAATCAAAATTCTTAAAACTTTTATGTGAACTCAGCGATGAGCATGGACTGGATTATTATCCACTCAAAAAAAATCAATTCAAAGAATTCCATCATGATCCAAAACTAGATCACGGGGTTCTTGTACCAGCGCATTTTATTTATCAACATGTGGACAACATTCCTATGGTAGCTATGAGTTATGGTACATTCCCTTACCTCAGACTGATAAAAAATGGAAAATTATTAAAAACAGTATCAGATAAATTGGGACTAAATATTGTGGTGATAGCGAGCGGAGATATGTCACATGCGCTCAAAGATAGTGGTCCATATGCCTTTGATCCAAATGGTCCTTGGTTTGATGCTCTGATGACCAAATTTATTGATGAGCAAAAACCTTGGGCGATTTTTACGGAATCGCTGGATAAAATTGAACATGCCAGAGAATGTGGTCTCAGGTCTTTTGCTGTGATGCTTGGGGCACTTGAAGGTTCCAATTTCAATAGCAAGGTTTTGTCCTATGAAGGTCCATTTGGTGTAGGGTATTTATGTGCCTCCTTCATAAAGGTGGATGATGGCGTGGATATGGATTGGTTGATCAAAATGGAGAATAAGCTTCAAGATCAATACGAAGCCCATATAAAGAAAGAACATTTTTTAGTCAAGTTTGCGAGATTAGTCGTAGAAGAAAGAGTTAAAGGCAGAGTACCACCAAAATTGAGTATTACAGATGAGTTCGTCAAGGTCAATAATAGATCTTTGAAATGGCCAGAGGACCATGGATTCTTAAAAACTAGAAGAGGGACTTTTGTTTCTATTAAGAATGAATCAGGTTTGAGAGGATGTATTGGGACTATATTGCCAACACAAGATAATATCATTGATGAGATTTATAGAAATTCGATTGCCGCGGCAACAAAGGACTATAGATTTAATCCAATTGAAGCCGATGAACTTCAAAACCTTATCATTTCGGTCGATGTCTTATCGGAGCTTGAGGAAGTTGAAGATCAAGGCGAGTTGTCGCCAGACCGATATGGTGTAATTGTATCTTCAAGAGGAAGACAAGGTGTTTTGCTTCCCAATCTTGAAAGCATAGAAACTGTTGATGAACAACTTAGGATAGCATGTAACAAAGGTGGATTTTCAGTGGATGAAATGGATAAAATCATGAGATTCACAGTGGATAGATTTAAATGATACTGGGGATAAAATGTGGAGAGTGTGTATAACGGCCACAAAGTAGTTTTATTCACGCTTAGTTAATGACAATTACCCACAAAGAATGGAAGATAACTTGATATGTTTGTGGATAACTTTATCAACAGGTAGGAGAACAACACATGAAGAAGACATTTATAAGAATATTTTTTTTAGTACTGGCATTCGTTTTCATGGCTGCTGTCGTACTCAGTATCAATGTGGAGATGAACATAAAGATCAGAAGAAAAGCCAACGAGATCTTGCGTCCCTATGAGGTTGTCAGCATGCAACCTAAGGTCTATTTCATTGGTGATGAAGGTATTTATGAAGAACCCAATTCAACGATTTTGATGGACCGTTATGACGAAGGAGAGAGAGCTTTTATCAGTCTATCATGGATTGTCTCTGAAGGGATCACATACCATGTGGATTATGATAATAATCAAATCAATATAGTCTCTGACAAGCATTATGTTTCAATAGATTCCAATGGCAACATGAATGTGGATGATCAACAAACGGAGAACACCATCGAATGGTTTTTAGTGGACGACATCGCGTATATATCATATGATGATCTTTTGAAATCAGAACAGCTTGAATCCTTTGGGATCGCGCTGAGAGAAGTTACTGAAAATGGTAATATTGTCTATGAGAATTTGTGGCATGATCGTAAAACGATTGAGATTGATGACGATGTATTTTTATTATCTGATGAGGAGAGATTGGCTGCTTATAACGAGAACAGATATGCACTCAACTTTTTGTATGATCTTAAGAATATATTCTTGAAAGAACCGGTTGTTCATGAACTTAAGAAAGAGACTGTAATCATAGAGCAGGTCAGTGATACCACCTTAAAAGTTGTCAGTGAAGATAATTATGTGGGATATATTGCAACGAGTGAAAATCAGGAGTTTGACGTTTTGACAAGTCCACGAATTGTCAATGAAGACTCACTTTTCATATATGATGATCCGATCATATTGACCTGGGAAGCTGTGTACAGCTATAATCCAAATACTGAGAACATACTTCCAATGAAGGGGGTCAATGTTCTGTCTCCAACATGGTATGAACTCACGGATTCCAATGGTAATGTCAGTTCTAAAGTTTCAACTGATTATATTGGTTGGGCGGATTCCCAGAATATAGAACTATGGGTGCTTGTATCCAATGCATTCGATATTGATAGAACCCATGAGTTTTTGCATGATGCGAAAGCTAGAAAGCACTTTATCGATTTTATGATCTCCGAAGCCAAAAGATATGGATTTGAGGGCATCAATATTGATTTTGAAAATGTTTATCTTGAAGATAAAGATGCGCTCACTCATTTTGTGAACGAATTTAAATGGCATACTAAGAATCATGGTATAGTACTATCAATGGATGTTACAATCATGGGAGGCAGTGACAATTGGTCGAAATGCTATGATCATGCCAAACTCGGAAAAATTGTTGATTTTATGATAGTGATGACTTATGATGAATATTGGGCTTCAAGCCCGGTAAGTGGTCCAGTGGCTTCGTACGATTGGGTATATAAGCACACGCTTTTATTGACTGAAGTAGTCAAACCAGAGAAGTTGATTTTAGGGCTACCGACATATACGAGGGTATGGCGTGAAAGACCGTCTACGACGGTTGCGAACGTTATGATTACAAAATCATCAGCAATCGGTATGGAAGCCCAAAACAATCTTATTGAGAAATATGAGTTGGTTCCAATCTGGGATGATGTGGATAAGCTGTATTACGCCACTTTTTTCGAGGAAGATGCCCTTGTCAAGATGTGGATTGAAAATGCAGAAACGCTTTCTATTAGATCCGACATAGTCAATCAACTCGATTTGGCTGGTGTTGGGGTCTGGAGACGTGGTTATGAAACTCAGGATGTATGGGATGCGATATATGATGCGCTATACTAGAGGTGGAGAATATGAGAGCATATGGCTTGTTATTTAACGGAAAAAGGATTTTTGCCTATTATGTACTGCTCATCATTGGTCTTGCAATGGTTTTTGGTGGAATCATCAGTTACTATAGTCAGATCAACGGATTCAGAGCCACAATCAGTGACGATGAAATTATCGAACGCGCTCGCGACCTGGGTATGATTGAAATCAAAGAAAAATGGAATGGTGAGGGAGAATAAGATGATTCGCGTCAATGAAATTAAATTCAAACTAGGCGAGCCTTTGGTTCATGCTGCAATAGTAAAGAAGTTATCGGTTAAGCTTAAAATAAAGAAAGAACAAATCATAAAATATAACATTATCAGAGAATCCATTGACGCCAGAAAAGACGTTGTTTTCTCCTATACTATTGATGTGGACTTGGCTGATGAGAAAGATTGCATCAAACGAGGGTTCAAACAGGCACCGCCGCCATTTTTGCCTGTAGAGAAGTCTTTGACAAATAAACAACTGAATGATTTGAAAGAAATACAAAGACCGATAGTGATCGGGTTTGGACCTGCGGGAATATTCGCCGCATTGCAATTTGCAAGGGCAGGTCTTAGACCGCTAGTTCTTGAACAGGGAGAGGATGTTGATTCAAGAACTCTTACTGTAGAAAAATTTTGGGAAACCAGTGAACTGAATATCCGGTCCAATGTACAGTTTGGAGAAGGCGGTGCGGGTACCTTTTCTGATGGGAAACTAACGACTAGAATAAAAGATCCCCGAATTGAAATGGTAATGGATGTACTCGTAAAAAATGGCGCTCCACAAAACATTATCTATAAAAACAAACCACATATTGGAACAGATTTGCTCAAAAAGACAGTTAAGAACATCAGACTTGAAATAGAAGCACTTGGTGGAGAAATAAGGTTTGATACTGAAGTTATCGACCTATTGACATCAGAGATTGACCATTCGATCAAAGGGGTTGCCTGTTCAGACGGAACGACTTTTGAAAGCTCATATGTAGTCGCTGCAGTTGGACATAGTTCTAGAAAATTTTATGAGTTGTTAAAATCAAAAAATGCCACTATGGAAAGAAAACCGTTTGCTATAGGCCTGAGAATAGAACATCCTCAAGTCATCATCAACGCTTCACAATATGGAAACAATCATGTCCATGATGATTTGGGAGCAGCAGAATACAAATTGACATACAGGACATCCAAAGGAAGAAGTGTCTATTCGTTTTGCATGTGCCCAGGTGGAGAAGTTGTTGCTTCAGCATCTGAAGAAGGCAGACTCGTTGTCAATGGGATGAGCTACTACAAACGCGACCTTTACAATGCCAATAGCGCACTTCTGGTTAACATCGACCCAAGTGACCTAGATGGAGACTCAGTACTTGAGGGAATTGAATTTCAAAGGCGTTTAGAGGAAATGGCTTACAAGGCCGGTGGTAGTGATTACAATGCACCATCGGAAACTGTCGCAAATTTTTGCGGTCAACATCAATCTTTAAGTGATGTTAAAACAATATACGCTAAACTAGGTGTGGATTATGATCGTGCATTTGATGATATGAAGTCGACATACAAGCCTGGAGTGAAATCGGCGAATTTAAGCGAAGTGTTACCTGACTTTGTTTTTGATGCCCTTGAAGAGGCTATTCCAAAATTCGGTCAGATGATCAAGGGCTTTAATGACCCTAGAGCGATATTGACAGGAGTTGAATCAAGAAGTTCTGCACCGGTTAGAATAGTGAGAGATTCAGAAACAATGAGGTCGCTATCGCATAAAGGATTGTACCCTAGCGGTGAAGGTGCAGGTTATTCTGGTGGAATAACATCATCAGCAGTTGATGGAATAAAGGTTGCAGAACAAATCATTATTGAGATGTTAAAGTAATAACGATAGTATAAATTAATTTTTATATTGCACTCCGTTCAAATTTCTGTTACAATTTGTTTAAATTTGAAAAGGTTTATCAAAAAATTGTGAACCTTCAAAAAATTTTGCATTGTCAATAGGGGGGATGCTGTTCCGTAATTTCTAATAACGGTTGAAGCATTGATTAAATTTTTAAGGATGGTGAATATGGAAAATTTAGGCGGAAAGAAGAGAGACAATTGGGGATCCAGACTTGGATTTATCATGGCCGCTGCAGGATCTGCTGTAGGCCTCGGTAATATCTGGAGATTCCCTTATACTACCGGACAGAATGGTGGTAGCGCATTTATTATTATTTATTTGGCTTTTGTATTTATTATTGGTTTGAGTGTAATGATCGCAGAGTTTGCGGTTGGTCGTAGAACTCAACTTGCTGCAGTTGGAGCATTCAAGAAATATAACACAAGATGGACCTTTGTTGGTGTCATCGGCGTTGTATCTGCATTCTTCATCATGGGATTCTATCCAGTAGTTGGTGGATGGGCTCTGGCTTATGTATTTAAGACATTTACAGGTCTCTTAAGCAGTCCTGAACTGATTGGCGATTCATTTGGTGCATTCATTACGGATCCTATTCAACCACTTTTATGGTTCGTAGTATTCCTTGCAGCTAACGTTGTTATCGTAATCAAAGGTATTTCAGGTGGTATTGAAAAAGCGGGTAAGGTTTTGATGCCTACACTTTTCGTACTTTTCATTCTACTTGCAATCAGAAGTGTAACGCTTGAAGGCGCTGGAGCTGGTCTTGAGTTCTTATTCAAACCTGACTTCTCAAAAGTTACAGGCGAAACATTCCTCGCTGCACTTGGTCAAGCATTCTTCTCACTCAGTTTAGGTATGGGCTGTATGATCACATACGGTAGTTACCTCAACAAAAAAGAGAATTTGGTTTCCAGTGCGTTTATTGTAACAGCACTTGATACATCAGTTGCGTTACTTGCAGGCGTTGCTATATTCCCAGCACTTTTCGCATTTGGTATGGAGCCTGCTGCAGGTCCTGGACTTGTATTTGTAGTTGTTCCATCAATCTTTGCTCAAATGGGTGGTTTAGGAGTAGCATTCTCTGGATTGTTCTTTGTGGCACTTGTGGTTGCAGCGTTGACTTCATCTGTTTCATTACTTGAAGTTGTTGTTTCATACCTCATAGACCAAAAGAATATGGAAAGAAAACCTGCCGTATTGATTACTGCTACTATTATGACAGTAACTGGTATCTTCGCATCATTATCTCTTGGTGTTATGTCTGGATTCACAATGTTCGGAGTTGGCGTTTTCGATTTCTTCGACATCTTGACAGACAAGATCTTCCTCGCTATCGGCGGAATGCTTCTTGCAGTATTCGTTGGTTGGGTTGTTAAGAAAGAAGATTTACTGGATGAACTTACTAATCAGGGATCAATCAAGTTTGGTTTATTCAATGTATGGTATAACATCGTTAAATTTGTTATCCCAGTTGCAGTTGCAGTTATCGCTGTTGCAGGAATCATCTCGATTACACAAACAAGCCTCATGTTGTTCGGACTTGCTGTAATCGTTGTATTAGCAATCTTCTCTAAAAAATTATAAGATTAATGACATTTATTATAAATGTTGATTTGGCCAAGCGTAATGCTTGGCCATTTTTTTTATAAAAAAAACGAACCGGCTATTTACCGATTCGTTTGTATGAGATATGAATTATAGTTTATATACCGTGATTTCTTCACAGTAGTTACATTCGTATTCAAGTTTTCCATTTGACTTCAGTAGGGTGAATGTAGGGATGGCATAATCGTCACTATGGGTTATGCAACGAGGATTTTGGCATTTGATGCCTCCGGTAAGTGTCTTTGGAATCTCTACTTTCTTTTTATCCACAAGCAAATTGTTCTTGATCGTATTGACGGTAATGTTTTGATCCACAAGACCTAGTAAGTTCATATCCACATCAAAAGTGTTTTCAACTTTGATGATATCCTTTCTACCAAGCTGATCACTTTTAACATTCATGAGCAATACAACTGGATGTTCAATGCTTGAAAAAAGCAAGTTGAAGATTTTCAGACCGTTTCCGGCTTTCATATGGTCGATGACAATACCGTTTTCAATTCCTTTAACTTCTAGCATAGGGTCCCACCTCCAATAATTTTGTTATAAGCGCCATTCTTACATAGACACCCATTTCAGATTGCTGAAAATATACTGCTCTAGGGTCTTCGTCCACATCATAAGCAATTTCATTGACGCGTGGTAGGGGATGCATGACAATCATATCTGTTTTAGAGTTTCTTAACTTTTCGCGGGTGAGTTTAAATGAGTTTTTCAGTTTGAGATAGTCAGCTTCATTGAAGAACCGTTCTTTCTGGATACGTGTCATATAAAAGACATCGATATCATCTATGACGTCTTCCATATAGTTTGCTTCGACGAGTTCAACGCCATATCTCTCTACAAGTTGTCTTTTAAGTGCTGATGGCAACTTGAGTTCGTCAGGTGATATCAAGTAGAATTTTTTGCTTCCGAAACGAGCAAGGGTTCTGATCAAAGAGTGAACTGTTCTTCCATATTTTAAATCTCCACAGAATGCCACATTGTGTCCATCAACTGTTCCTTTGAATCTCTTGATAGTGATCAAGTCGGTTAAAGTTTGAGTCGGGTGCTGATGCCCCCCGTCTCCACCATTGATGATCGGAACGCTGGAATATTCTGCTGCAAGTTTTGGAGCACCTTCTTTAGGGTGACGCATAACTACAATATCAGAATAATAGCCCATAACTCTGATGGTATCTGCCAAACTTTCTCCTTTTTTAGCTGAAGTGGTCTCAGCATCCGAGAAGCCTATTACATTTCCACCAAGTCGCATCATTGCACTATCAAAACTGAACTTTGTACGCGTGCTAGGCTCAAAGAACAATGAAGCAAGAATTTTGCCGTCACATACTTTGGAATATGCCTTGGGGTTCTCATACATTTCTAAGCCCATGTCAACAAGCTCAAGGATTTCGTCTAGGGTCAAATCCTCTGGTTCGATCAAATGTCTCATGTTATCCTCCTTTTGATTTCTCAGAATCATCTTAAAGTAAGAAATAAAAAAACCTTCGCCGAGTCGCGAAGGTATTATAAGTTGAAACATTGTTCACTTATTTTTATTCCTTTTCGACCTCTCGGGTCAAATTAAAGGGTATTCAATTGTCGCAATCATCATACCACAAGTACGAATAACTGGTCAACACAAAAATGAATCTTGACAGAGTTTGACTGCTGTGATAGATTTAAGAAAATCAATAAGCCTTTAATTTGGTACGAGAGACCTGCAAGGCAAGAAATATGAATTAGTGCGATAGTTCTATGTCTTGGCAGGTGCCAGGACATTTTTTTTTGGGAGGATTTATGAGAAAAGCGATCATAGGTGGATATTTGATGGATCCAATTACTGAACTTGAAGGCTATTATGATATTCTGATTGATGGGCCGGTCATTCAAGCAGTAGTTGAACAAGGAAAATTGGATGTCACTGATTATGAAGCCGTTATTGATGCAACAGGAAAAAGTATTTTTCCGGGATTTATCGATTTACATGTCCATCTGAGAGAACCAGGATTCGAAAATAAAGAAACCATCAAAACTGGATCAATGGCTTGTGCAAAAGGAGGGTATACAACAGTAGCTTGTATGCCTAATACAAAACCGGTGATCGACTCGATAGACAATCTAGGAATACTTAGGGACATTATAGAAAAGGATTCAGTAATTAATATACTGCCCATATGCGCCATAACTTATGACATCAAGGGTGAATCCCTTACCGATCACGAAAGTTTTTTTAATCAGGGGGTATTTGCGATTTCAGATGATGGTCGGACCACTATGAACCCGAAATTGATGACTGAGGCGTTCGAAAATGCAAAAAAGTTTGATAGACTGATCATAACTCATTCAGAAGACCACGATGTCTCTGATTGTTTCAAAGATACGGTATATCCAATTGAAGCTGAAACATCAATCGTCATGAGAGATATTGAGCTGTGCAAAAAATCAAATGGTAGGCTCCATGTTGCACATGTCAGTGGAATGGATGCAATAGAAGCAATTAGAAAAGCCAAAAGGGATGGCATAAATGTTACCTGTGAAGCAGCTCCACATCATTTTGCGCTAAATGATGAGATGGTGAATGTCCTAAGTCCATTAGCCAAAGTAAATCCACCCATCAGAGGTGAAATCCATCGCAAAGCTTTGGTCAACGGGATCGCAGATGGGACGATCGATATCATAGCAACAGACCACGCACCGCATGAAGTAGAAGTTAAATCGGGGAATTATGAAAAAGCCGCATTCGGAATAAGTGGAATTGAAACGGCTTTCTCAATTGCATACACAACACTGGTTAAAAACGAGGGAATACCACTTGTGAGGCTCATAAGCATGATGACTTCGAAACCAGCTGAAATAGCGAAAATTAGCAGAGTCGGATCCATTCAATCGGGATATGATGCTGATGTTGTACTTGTGGACTTGAATGAAAAAAAATATATTGAAGCTCAAGACTTTATTTCCAAAGGCAAGAATACACCTTTTGATGGAATGATTTTTGATGGTGGTGTGGTAATGACAATTTTTAGAGGTGAGATTGTATACTCAAATTCGAGTGTGGAGGAGAAATATGTTAAGTGATCGCTTGATAGGTGAAATCATCAAAAAAGAAAGTCCGATTGTAGTCGGATTGGACCCGAGACTGGACATGATTCCAGAAGATATAAGAAACAAGCATTTCAAAACATATGGTGAAACTCTTAAAGCTGTATCAGAATCCATTATTGAATTCAATAGAGGCATAATTGATGCAGTCGCACCACATGTGCCTGCCGTGAAGCCTCAAATTGCATTTTATGAACAATATGGAATTGAAGGATTGATTGCTTATCAAGATGCATGTAAATATGCAAAAGAAAATGGACTTATAGTAGTGGGGGATGTGAAACGTGGCGATATAGGTTCAACATCGAAAGCCTATTCCATAGCACACCTGGGAAAGACAATTGTGGGAACTAAAAAAATCAGTACATTTGAAGTGGATTTCGCAACAATCAATCCATATCTTGGCGATGATTGTATGCAAGAATTTATGGAGGAAATCAAGCTATATGACAAAGGAATATTCGTGCTTGTTAAAACCTCCAACAAGACATCGGGACAAATTCAAGATTTAAATGTATCTGGAGAGAAAGTGTATGAGAAAGTGGCTCATTTGGTCAATCAGTGGTCTGAAAAATATTGTGGAGACAGTGGGTATTCATCTATTGGAGCTGTTGTTGGAGCAACTTATCCTGAGGAACTTGAAATTCTACGCAAAAAAATGCCAAGCGCTATGTTTCTTGTGCCAGGATATGGTGCCCAAGGTGGAGGAGCAAAGGATATTGTAGGAGCATTTGGAAAGGATGGACTCGGAGCTTTGATCAACAACTCAAGAGGAATTCTGTACGCTTATGTCAAACATGGCGGAGATTATAAAAGTGGAGCTGAAAAAGCAACAATTGAGATGAAGTCAGCGATTTCAAATGAGTTGAAAAGTATCAGAAACCATTATTAGAGGAGGCACAATGAAATTTGTCGGTAAAGTAAAATTGGTGAAAAAGCAGATCATCAA
>JAWSUW010000052.1:0-20666 GCA_033549245.1 Bacillota bacterium
GAGAAGAGGAGGTCACAGCGAGAACGGCATATTTGATGCAACATTTTTTTGATATCAATCCATTCTTCAAGAAATAAAGAGGAGGTACGTTTTGGGAAAAGAATTTATGACGGGATTTGACCGAGGTTACGAAAATATAATAGGTGATTCATACTAAGTGTGGTATAATAAACTGTTTGAAAGATGAACGCGTTATTCAAATGCTTCACATCATTATGGGAGCACTTGTTTAGATAAGATTAGAAAGGAACTATTTTAAATGGAAAAAATTCAATTCAGTGCATTAAATTGCTCAAAAGAAATTTTGAGAGCTGTTGAAGATATGGGCTTTGAAGAAACAACGCCTATACAAGCAATGGCAATCCCCGTGGCTTTAGAGGGGAAGGACCTTGTTGGACAGGCGCAAACAGGTACGGGAAAAACTGCCGCTTTTGGTATCCCTATGCTACAAAACATCGATCTCAGTAACAGAAGTGTTCAGGCTTTGGTACTTTGCCCGACACGTGAGCTCGCTGTTCAAATCGCAGAGGAAATCAACCGAATCGGTAAGTATGTAAAAGGACTTCATATTTTGCCAATATTCGGAGGGCAAGACATTGAAAGACAAATCAGAGGACTTAGAAGTGGTGTACATATTGTCATTGGGACACCAGGAAGGGTACTTGACCACTTGAGACGTAAGACGCTCAAAATGGACAACCTGAAAATGTTGATCCTCGACGAGGCAGATGAGATGCTTAACATGGGTTTCAGAGAAGATATCGAACTTGTAATTGATCAAGTTGGACATGACATTCAAACCATGTTGTTCTCAGCGACTATGCCTAAAGAAATCATGAATATCATCAACAAGTATCAAAGAGATCCACAAATTCTCAAAGTCACTCACAAGGAACTTTCAGCACCGAACATCAAGCAAGTCTATCTTGAAATGAAAGACCGTGACAAGGTTGAAATCCTGTCCAGATTGATTGATATTTATAATTACAAGATCTCAATTGTCTTCTGTAACACAAAGAAGCGTGTGGATGAAATCACAGACATGCTTCAAGCAAGAGGTTATTTGTGTGATAAGATTCATGGAGATATGAAGCAGACACTCAGAATGAACGTCATCAACAAATTCAAAAGAGGCGATATTGAAATTCTCATTGCGACAGACGTTGCAGCCAGAGGTCTTGATATCGACAATGTCGAGGCAGTCTTCAACTACGACATGCCAAGCCATGAAGAATACTATGTCCACAGAATCGGTAGAACCGGTCGTGCGGGCAAAGATGGAATCTCTTTCACTTTCATCACATCTAGAGATTATCATTTGCTTCGTAACATCACAAGATACACCAAAGCTGAAATCAAACCTCATCCGATTCCAAAAATCAGTGATATAGAAGCGATGAAGCAAAACTTGTTCCTCGAAAAAATCAAAGAGCGTATCGAAGCTGGTCTCGACAGAAAGTTCCTTCAGATCATCGAAGATTTCTCTGATGATTATTCACCAGTTGAAATCGCTGCTGCATTGTTCCAAATGGAACTTGAGATGGACAAGAAAAGCGAAATCGACAGCATTGACAACAATAGAAAATACGTTGTACAAGCTGAAAAGCCAAGAGACAGATCAGACAGATCTTCTGACAGCAGAGGAAAATCACCTCGTGCTCGCGCAGCGGGTCCAATGGTTAGATTGCATATCAACGCTGGTAACAATCAAGATGTTAAGCCGAGAGATATTGTTGGAGCTATTGCAAACGAAGCAAACATTGATGGAAAATTGATTGGTAGCGTAGATATCTACGATACATTTACATTTGTCGAGATTCCAGAAGCTCAAGTGAGCCGTGTTCTTGAAAGAATGGACCAACGTATAATCAAAGGTAAAGCAATTTCAATTGAAGTTGCAAAAGAAGGCGACAAAAGCAAAGGAAAAGTCAGAGTAAAAAGTGGTGAGTACGCTAAGCGTAAAACCCAAGATGGCTTTAGAGATAGGAATAGACGATCTAAATAGTAATAAATAAGGGGACCGCAGCTGCGGTCCCCTTATTTATTACTATTCGCGTAGTTAAGTTTCCTGCGGAAACTTATTAGCGTCTCAGTTTAATATTTCGAGTTCTTGCGTAGGAACCATTTGCAGCTGAGCAGCAGTACCTCTTCTTTTATTTTAAAGCCCTAGAAAACGATCTTAAATTATTAGCCGCAGATTCTTTGGTGATCCCAAGTAGTTCGTCCACTGTTACAAGCTCATATCCGGCGCTGATCAGTCCGTTCACCATTGGACCTATTGCTTGTGTCGTATTGGGAAGAGTGTCGTGCAGGCGAATTATGGCCCCGTCAAACGCATGGTCTAAAACATAGTTGACAATATAGTCCGGATCATTATAAATCCAATCCTCTGAGTCGATGGACCACAAGACCATTGGCATTTCCGAAGTGGCCATGACTACATCATTGATAGCTCCAAAGGGTGGTCGCATCAGAAATGGTGAGAACCCTGTGGCGTTTTCGATGATGTTTTGGGTTTTGACCACTTCATTCAATATTTCCTCTGATGACATTCTGGATAGCTGAGGATGGCTGAATGAGTGATTGCCAATCATATGTCCTTCAAACTGAACATGTCTTGCGACATCTGGATAATCACCAATTCGGTTGCCCAAAAAGAAAAACGTCGCTTTTGCATCGTAGCTTTTCAGTGTATCCACTATAATCGGTGTGTATATCGGGTGAGGACCGTCATCGAAAGTGATGGCGATTCTCTTCTTATAAAATGAATCAGGTTTTGTCTCCGGTTCCTCAGGATCTATGTTTGCAACTTCCAAATCAATTGAGGAGAGCGGATCTGAAGACAATTTTGGGATCTTGCCATTGAAATTGTTGAGAAGACTTTCCTTAAGCGGTAAATAAGCATTGAGACTCTCGTATGGTATTTCAATGGATGGGGCTCCTATGAACGCTGGTCCAAGTTGATATTTGTTGAAAAGTATGACAAGAGTCTTGGCTTTCATCAGGAAATTCGAATAATTTTTTTCATGAGGTGATAGCCCACCTTTGACCCAGTTAAGATCAACCGCTGAAGGAATGAGGTCACCTTCAGTCAACAAATCATATGAGATCTCTGAAATGATTTGAAGGTAACCGGCATTGTTTTCAAACAAATCCGCGAGAGTCAATTGCTTATCGGTATCAAAATTGAAATTGAATGTGAAAGTGTTGACCGATGGCTGTGCACTTCCCAGATGTTTTCGTTCTTTGAATAATATCGCCGCATGTCTTGGAGTCTGATATACAATTTCATATTCCATGTGCAGTTCCAGTGGCCATTTGCTTTCATTTGCTTCAATGACTTCAGCAAGTTCTTGGCGAAACAGCTCATGTCTATTTTGAATGAAATCATATATTAGTTCATCAATGTTTTGATAACCAAATACCGGATAATGAATTGAGGATGTATAGGTATCATAGGTTTCAATCATGGATTGGATGCCTATGATATCAGGCTCATATACCATTTCTTTGACTTCAGTGAGATAAATTTCTGGTGCGGGTGCTGACTGATAAGTGGATTGACACCCCCCTAAAAGCAGCACCAAGGTAAAAAGCCATATGAATTTGAGGGTTATTTTCAAGTTCAAGGGTTTTATCCTTTCTTTTTAATACGAATGAAAAGTACTTTAAGGTAATCGCTGTATTCGTAAAAGCGATTGGTTCTAAAATCTTTTGGCAACTGATAAGACTCGAAAATTTCAAATCTTAAATCAGCTATATTGAATCCTTTACCAATCAACTGTTTGAATTTTTCCATATCGATCGTTGATGAGTTGTTTGACGCAATAATGATTCCGGAGTCCTTAGTCACTGCTATGGCATTGGCAAGGAGTTCGGGATAATCCTTCTCTGCATTGAAAACAAAGTCTTTTGACTTCGCAAAGCTCGGGGGATCCAAGATGACTATATCATATTTAAGATTCTTCTTTTGAGCCCATTTGAAATAATGAAATACATCTTCAACAATGATATCATGATCAGCCGGATTTATGGCATTGGCTTTGAAATTCTCTATGGTTCTTTCGAGACTTCTATTTGCCAAATCCACACTGGTTGTTTTTTTTGCGCCACCAAGAGCGGCAAACAATGAAAATGCTCCGGTATAAGAAAATGTGTTTAGAACTGTCTTATTTTTGGCATAATTGTTTCGAAGAGTTCTTCTCACTTCCCGTTGGTCCATGAAAAAACCTATCATGGCTCCATCGTTGAAGTAAACATTGAGATTGACACCATTTTCTTTTACGAGAAGCGGAAAATCGATTCGCTTCCCTTTTACAAAACCATCGAAGTCGGATTCTGAGTCGTCTTCAAATCGCTTTTTCTCATAAATGGAATCGTACTCCACAACACTTGAAAGTGCAGCAACGACTTCACTGTTGAATTTATAGATGCCTTTGCTGTAATAAGAGATCAGATAATTGCCATTTAGAAAATCAATCTGCAATCCGCCAATGCCATCGCCTTCGCCATTAAAAACCCTAAATGCGTTGGTTTTGGGATTGTTGTAAAGTCCAATCCTCTTTTCAAGAGCTTGATATATTTTCCTTTTGAAGAAAAGTGTATCGATTTTCTCTTTTGAGTTGGTGGTTATAATCCAGCCAAGACCTTTGTTTTGTCTTCCGTAATAAGCTGTGGCCATGTATTTGCCACGTTCATCGGTGAGTTTTAAGAGCTCACCTTCTTCGAGTTCTCCTGTGTCAAATATGTGATTTCCCATAATTGCTTCTTTAAACAGCAATGGGTAGTGATTTGAGTATTTCTCATGGTGACGCTCGTGGATCTTAAGTTCTATCATGGTGCCTCCTTCTGATAATGGTGAACATTATGGTTTATTATATTATAAAGCTGGAGTTAAAACAATTGTTTGTGTCAGTTGAGGTTGAATTAGAGAAAAAAGAAGAGTAAAATAGAGGGACATTTTGTACCCAAATCGGGAGGAAGATATGATTCAATCAGAACGGATCAAAATATACAATTCATTCAGTATCGATGAGAATGGGGAATATGTATTATATTGGATGCAATCCGCCCAGAGAATAAAAAACAACCACGCGCTTGAATTGTCGATCCAGCTTGCCAACAAGCATAATTTGCCTTTACTTGTCTGTTTCATAGTTATGGAAAGATATCCTGGTGCCAATCGAAGACATTACGAATTCATGCTTGAAGGGATTGACGATTTGAAAACGGACTTGAATGAAATGGGGATCTCATTAACTGTTCAGGTTGGGGATGTGCAAACATTGATAGCAGACCTTTCTCGTAGAGCGTCACTCGTAGTTTTTGATGATTCGATCACGCGTCCTTTGAAGCAGTTGAAAGATGATGTGGGACAACAGATTCAAAAACAGGTCTTTAAAGTTGAGACAAATGTGATTGTTCCTATTGAAACAGCCTATCCGAAGGAAGCCTATGCCGCTTATGCCATCAGAAAAGCACTGCAGCGTCAGGCTGCGTACTTTGCGGTTGGTTTCGAACCTTCAAAACTGAAAAACAAAGCCAAAATTGAGAATATTCCCGTGTCTGTTCATTTGGAGTCTGTATTTGAGACAAAGCTCAGTCATTTGGAAGACCTTCCTGGTATAAAATTAATAAAGGGTGGGGAACACGAAGCACTGAAAAAATTGTATTCATATGTTGAAAATGAACTTGAACATTATGACAGCTTTTCCAATCACCCAGAGAAAGATGCGACTTCCCGTTTGAGTGCATACATCCATTTTGGACAATTGTCACCGGTTACAGTGTATGAGGAAGCCATGAAATCGGGAAAAAATGCGGCCGGATTGATCGAGCAACTATTCATCAGACGCGAGCTCGCTTATAATTTTGTGCATTACAACCCAGATTATGACCTTAATCTGATAAAAGTTCTTCCCGATTGGGCAAACAAAGAGCTGGATCGACATAGAATCGACGAAAGACCTTACGAATACAGCTTAGAAACATTGGAGCAAGGGAAAACGCACGATACCTATTGGAATGCCGCACAAAAGGAAATGGTCCTCACCGGATTTATGCATGGTACCATGCGTATGTACTGGGGGAAAAAAGTCATCGAATGGTCCAAAACGCCGGAAGAGGCTTTTGAGATATTGCTTTATCTCAATGATAAATATCAACTGGATGGTAGAGATCCAAATGGCTATGCTGGAATCGCATGGTGCTTTGGAAAGCATGACAGGCCATTCTCTGAAAGAGCGATTTTCGGGAAAGTGCGTTATATGAATGCAGAGGGACTTAAAAGAAAATATAGGATAGAAAATTATGTGGAAAAAATCAAGATGTTGGAGGACCAGTCATGAACTTAATTACAATTGGCGATTTGAAAAAAGGTTTGTTTGTGGATCGTCCCAATCGATATTTGGCTGAGGTGGAAGTGGATGGTGCACAGGTAAAGGTACATGTTCACGATCCAGGACGTCTCAAAGAACTATTATTTAAAGGTAATGAATGTCTGATCAGGTACGCTGCAGGCCCTAAACGGAAAACGGAGTGGGACATGATTGCAGCGGCTTTAGATGGTAAATACGTTCTCGTTCATTCAGGCTACCATAGATATATTGCAGAAGCGATTCTTGAAAATTATGAAATCAGTCCATTTGGGAAGTTGACAGAGATCAAACCAGAAGTCAAATTCGGACATTCCAGAATAGATTTTAAATTGAAGAATGATTTAGATGAAGTCATATGGGTGGAAGTCAAAGGATGCTCACTTGCGGAAGAGGGTGTGGCAAAATTTCCAGATGCACCGACAGTACGGGGAACCAAACATCTTGAATCGCTAATAGCCATCAAGGAAGGTGGAGAGCGGGCATCTGTAATCATTTTGGTGCTGGGAGAAGCAGAAATTTTCGAACCCAATGGGGTGACAGATCCTATCTTTTATGATACTTTTTATAAGGCGATGAATAGTGGAGTGGAAATTTATCCCCTTAGGGTCGAACTGGATCCTGAGAGCGGCATTATTAAGTTCGTCAAGACATTACCGATAAAGGAGCGCATCAATGAGTAGTATTTTATTGTATTTGGGATTATTGATACTGGGCGGACTCTTAAGTTATAAAGGACTTGTGCACAAGGAGCTTTACCATAGACTCGACATTGTACAGCTGATCTGCCTTTTTGCACTTCTATTTACCATGGGACTTAGAATCGGCATGGACGACAAAGTAATCGATGCATTTGCACAAATTGGACTTCATGCGAGCATATTTGCCGCATTTACAGTCGTGGGCAGTGTTCTGTTTGTCATGTTGTTCAGACGAGGTTGGTTATGGTTAAGAAGGGAGAAAGCTTAATATGACACTAAAAATAATTTTGGCCGTTGTGGCCGGCATCGGTGTGGGTTTGTTTCTTCCAGATTCGTTTTATGGCGTTACAGATCATATGTTGACCATCGGGTTATGTCTGCTTTTGTTTTTCGTGGGGATGGATATAGGTAAAAACAAGAATGTACTCAAAGACATCAGAAAATCAGGTGCAATGTTTTTTATCGTCCCATTTGGTGTGGTCGTTGGAAGTTTGGTTGGGGCTGCGCTTGCAGGAGCTTTATTGTCTTATCCGCTGAATGAGTCAGGAGCTATCGGGTCAGGACTTGGTTGGTATACCCTTTCATCCATTATTATCGCTCCATACTCATCGGAACTTTCCGTGCTGGCATTCATCACAAATGTCATCCGTGAGATATTTGCCATTGCATTGATCCCATTTGTTGCGAAACATATCGGATTTGTTGAGGCGATTGCTCCTTCGGGTGCAACTGCAATGGATACAACTTTGCCGATCGTATCGAGAAACACAAACAGTGAAACGGCTATTCTTTCATTCTCGACTGGATTGATCCTGACAATGATCGTTCCAATACTCGTCCCATTCTTTTTATATAAATAGAAATGAAAAAGCCAAGAGCATTCACGCACTCTTGGCTTTATTTATGGGAGTAACCCCAATACTACATTTTTTCAAGGAAATCGAGAACTTTGTCATAATCAGGATGAGATCCGATTTCAGATACGTATTCTACATATCTTACGATTCCCTCTTCATCGACTACGACGATTCCACGTGCTAGTAATTTGGTTTCTTTCACTAAGAAACCGTATTTCATACCAAAATCATGATCTCTATAATCGGAAACTACCAATGAATTTTCAATATCGTTTGCTGCACAAAAACGTTTTTGTGCAAATGGTAGATCCATACTGATGGTCAAGATGACCACATCAGGATGTTTGGTAGCTTCTTCGTTGAATCTGATGGTCTGGAATTCGCAAATACGCGTATCTGTTGAAGTTACAACACTGATGATTTTAATTTTTTTATCGAGCTCTGAAAATTTGAATGGTGACATATCTGTATTCATAGCTATGAAATCAGGCGCCTTAGCACCAACTTTAATTTCTTCGCCCAATAGTGTAACCGGGTTTCCCCCAGATGTGATTTGATTTCTCATGTTAACCTCCATATAATGTTATGGTATATACTTACCCCAAAGTTATAGTTTAAACGCCTTAAAATTTTGATTTACAAAATGTTCAAAAATTGCATTCACTTATAAGGTCAAAGGGTGTATAGTTATTAAGTAAATTCATGATTGATATGAAAGGAATATAAAATGTATAATATAGATGAAATCTATTGGCCTGTTATTGAACTGGCAAAGAAAATTGGCGAATATCAAAAATCTTATTTCCGGTCTGAAAACATGAAAATGTCGACGAAGAGCACCGATGTCGATTTTGTGACCGAAGTGGATCTTGCCTGTGATCGGATGATAGTCGATCAACTCAGTGAATGGTTTGCGGGTGACACCATTTTATCGGAAGAACAGGGACTGGCGAAAGGCACAGGGAAGTATTCATGGATTATCGATCCTCTGGATGGGACCACCAATTTCTCGATTGGACATCCGATCTTCGCAGTCTCCATCGCAAGGTGGAAAGGTGATAAGCCTGTATTTGGAGTGGTTTATGTACCAATGCTCGATGAACTCTTTTACGCACAGTCGGGAAAAGGCGCCTATATGAACCATGTTATGATCAGCAAGAAAGAACCGGTCGAAATGGGGCAAGCTGTTTTGGCGACTGGTTTCCCTTACGACAGGGCAACTGCCCACAACAATAATTCTGAGAACGTGGCCAAGATGGTTCCAAAAGTCAAAGGCATACGTAGGCTTGGAGCAGCAGCATACGACTTGTGTCTTGTGGCAGCTGGAGTTTTGGATGCTTATTGGGAGCTCAGACTCGGTTGGTGGGACATGGCTGCTGGGATGTTGATGATCACAGAAGCAGGCAGAAGCTTTACGTTTACAAAGGAAGATGAAAAATACAATGTCGTTTGTGGAGATGAGTCTTTGTGTGAGACTCTGATCAATGAACTGAATATGGAGAATGGAATTTGAAAGCAAATAAAAAAGTGGTAATAATCATGGGCAGTCACAAGTCAAATGGCAATTCTGGATGGATTGTGGAAGAACTTGCGTCACGCTTTTCGGTAGAAGACTGTGATGTGGATGTGCTGGACATCAATAAACTAAAGATCAGTCATTGCATCGATTGTGATTATTGCAGACAGAATTACGGTAAGTGTGTTTATGAAGATGATATGAACACAGTCTATCCATTGATGAGAACCGCCGATAGCATGATTATCGTATCGCCTGTCTATTTCAACAATGTGACTTCTAAACTCAAAGTGTTGATTGACAGATGCCAGATGATATTCATGTGTGATTTCGCACATCAAAAACCATTTGTTACCGGGGTAAATTCGAATGATAAATTTGGTTTTCTCATATCTCTTGGTGGTGCAAATGCCTATGAGAATCAGTTTGTCGGCAGTGAACTCACAGTTGGGCTTTTATATAGAAATCTAAGAATGCCTTTGACGGGACATTTTAAATATGCGGGATTAGATCATGATCACATGGAAGACAGAACTACTGTTTTTAATGAAGACATGGATCTGCTGGTTAGAAAGGTATTGATGAGGTGATGATTTTTGGGAAAACAGTTTAAACTAGGGATTGTTCAAATAGCGGTTCATGAAAACAAGGATATTGCAGTGGATAAAGCAATGGAAAACGTCGCAATGCTGGCGGACAGAGGAGCAAATATCATAGTATTGCCTGAAATGTTCAATTGTCCTTATGAGACACATCGCTTTGAAGAGTATGCTGAAGCGGAGGGCGGAGCCACATGGACGAGAATGAAAGAAATCTCAAAATTGAAATCCATTTATCTCATAGGCGGTTCAATTCCTGAAAAGGCAGGCGATCAGATCTATAACACTACTTTTGTTTTTGATCCTGAAGGTCAGCAAATTGGAAAACACAGAAAAATCCACATGCTCGACATTGATATTCACAATGGACAATATTTCAGGGAATCCGATGCGCTCAGCGCAGGAGATACCCCTACGGTCGTGGATACAATTTACGGTAAGATAGGTGTTGCAATTTGTTATGATATCAGGTTTCCTGAGCTGGCTCGTTACATGGTGAAAAAAGGCGCCCAGATGCTGATCTACCCGGCTGCCTTCAACATGACCACAGGACCAGCACATTGGGAATTGCTTTTTAGGTCAAGAGCTGTGGACAATCAGGTTTTTGCAGTAGGTTGTGCACCTGCACGCAATTACGATTCCAGTTATATTTCTTATGGACATTCCATAGTGGTCAACCCTTGGGGGGATGTCATTGGAGAACTCAATGAAGATGAAGGGTTTATGATAGGAACCATCAACTTTGAGGAGGTCTCCAGGATCAGAGAACAACTTCCATTACTTAAGCACTTGAAAAGCGAAAAGTACTCATCAAATTAAGAGTGAATTCTCATTGATAATTTCAACGGAAGGGGAAAGCTTATAAATCAAATCTTTCCTTTCGATGATGATCGTCGCTTTCTGTGAGAGCTCGGGAGAATGCTTGATGTTTAGGAGCAACTCTTTGGCCGGGTTGATAGCGACAGGGTTTCCGACACGACTAAGCATGGACAGATCGCCATTGGTATCCCCATAGGCAAAACTTTTCGAAAGATCGATATCAAAAGCCTTGACGAAATTGTCAATGGCTTTATTTTTATTCTCTGAATCCCACATAGGTGACACTTCGCCTGTGAAGCGACCTTCTGAGTCGATGAGGTATCCGGTGCCTCTGTAGCCGTCTATCTGATATTTCTCGGCCATTTTTGAGACTAGAAAATCTGGGCTTCCTGATATGAAAAACACTTTATGTCCTTGCATTTGATGCCAAAGAATACGATTTCTGGTGTATTTGTAAACAATGTCACCATGCAAATGAATGACCTGATTGGAGATGAACTCAAGATCAGCAGCTCGTCTCCCTTTAAGGGCTTCATAATATATGGCGACAAGTTCAAGCATGTAATCTTCATATTCTCCGACGCGTTTGCGCCATTCCACAAAAGCGGGTTTTACACCTGTATGCCATAGACCTGGATCGATGACCTCGTATTTGACCATTTTCTTGAAATGCTCGATCATAAGTGAGTTTCTATATAAAGTACCATCTATGTCTAAAAAAGCAGCTATGTTCATGGGTATGCCTCCTTGATTTTAACTTTGAATTGAGATTACCACAAAAGATGTTCAATGACAAGAATCACTTTAATGAAAAACCCTTGCCCGGCGTACCGGCAAGGGTTTTATTTGTTAACCGTTTCTTGTCACTGCAAATGAATGACGTACATTTTGATAAGATTTGTATTTGTATCCTACGACAGCAGCCACAAGTAAAATCACTGCAGATACTGTAAATGCCATTTGGTAGGATCCGGTGGCATCCGCAATTCTACCACCAAGAATCGGTCCGAACACTCCTCCGGCACCCCATGCGGAAAAGAGGATTCCGTAATTGAGACCGAGATTCTTGGTGCCGAAACTGTCGGCACAAGCTGAAGGATATACAGAGAGCATGGAACCGTAAGCGAAATAAATCATGAGAGCCGCCGCAAAGATGGCGGTAAACGTATTTAGACTGTTGAAGAAATACAGCGCTATGGCTTGTAGAATATAAAGCACGGTCATAGTTTTTCCACGACCGAATTTTTCTGAAATAACTCCAGCAGCAGGTCGTCCCACCGCATTTGCAATAGCAGCAAAAGCTACAAGCTGCAAAGCTGCGGTTTCACCAAGATTCTGAAGAACCAAAGTCTTCAAACTTCCAATGGTCATAAGACCACCAGTCGCACCTGCAAAGAACATGAACCAGAGCATATAAAATTGCTTTGTTTTGAGCATATCTTTAACTGATAAGTCTTCCACAGGCGCCTTTTTCACCTTGCTCATTGAAACAGCAGGTTTGTCAGGATTCTTGATCAACTGTGCAAGAGGTATCGTCATGAATAGAAAGATGATGCCAAGTATTCTGAACGAATTGAAAACATCGTAACGCGATAATAAGAATGTAGTGAGTGGTACGATATATAGTGTTGCGAGTCCAAATCCTCCGACTACGATTCCAGAGATCAAACCTTTTTTCTCAGGCGGGAACCATTTGAGCGCCGGCGGCGTAGTGGATGCATAACCTAGACCTATACCAGATCCGGCAAGAACACCAAAAGTCAATGAAAGTCCAAGTATGCTGTCAGTGAAACTGGCGAGTATGCAACCGAGTCCAATTAATACCCCTCCGATTGTCACAACCCAGCGTGGTCCGATTCGGTCCTGAAGACGTCCTGCGGGAATCATCATGACAGTGAACATTATAATTGCAATAGTGTATGGAATTGAGGCTTCCGTTTTAGACCACCCAAATGTCTTTTGCAATTGGCTTCCAAAAATACTCCAAGCATATAGTATACCAAATGCAAGGTTTATACCGGCTCCGGCAAGGACAACCGTCCAGCCTTTAGAATTTGATTTCAATTTTTCTCCCCCTCATTAAAAATGGATTTAAAGACATAACGATTTATTATAGCGTTTTTTTATAAGAGTTACAACATGGTATTTTTTTAATTTATTTGGTACAATCATCGGTAAGGACACATGGAGGTTGATATGAAATCAGTAATTAGAATCTCAGACTTGAAGATGAGATACAAATCAGATGGTGACTATGTTCTGAAAGGAGTCAATCTTGATATTGATGCTGGACAAATCATAGGATACATAGGGCCAAACGGCGCTGGAAAAAGCACGACAGTGAAAATTATGCTCGGAATGATTGATAAGTATGAAGGTATGGTGGAGATCTTCGGAGAGAATATAAAGGACAATCCAGTGGAATATAAAAGAAGAATTGGTTACGTTCCCGAAGTGGCGACGATTTATGACAGTCTTTCAGGATATGAGTATTTGAAATTCATTGGAGAACTATATAAGATGGACAGTGCTATACTGGATGAAAAGTCGGAGCACTTGTTTCAGCTCTTTGGAATCAAGGAAGCATTTTATAACAGAATCTCCTCTTATTCAAAAGGGATGAAACAGAAGTTGTTGATCATTTCCAGTTTGATTCACAATCCTGACATCCTATTTTTTGACGAACCCATCAGCGGACTGGATGCAAATAGTGTGATGGTGTTCAAAGAAATCATAAAAAAATTGGCTGAGCAAGGTAAAACGGTGTTTTATTCCTCACATATCATGGAAGTAGTCGAAAAAATAAGTGATCGGATCATTGTGCTGAATGATGGGGTTATTGTGGCTGACGGCAATTTTGAAGAACTCAAAACGGCAAGCAAGGAAGGGTCACTGCAAGACATATTCAATCAATTGACAGGGTTCAATAAACATGAAGCCATAGCATCCGAGTTCGTTGATGTGATCGTAAGATAGGGGGATTCATGGAACAAAAATTCGTACTAATAAAAATAATGAAACGATTGAGATGGTTATTCTCAAAAACAGAAGTTGATTTTGAGATGCTTATTTCCATTTTGACGCTCAAGTTGACCCTTGATGAGAGAAAATCACCGATCAATTTAAGCGATGGCAAAGAAAAAAAGATCAAAGGACTAAAGGCAAATCTATTTATGCTCGTTTTTGTCGGATTTTTTGTTGGAATGTTGATGACCACACCATTTGATCTCTATTATAAAATAACCATAGTAGCCTCGATGGATCTCTTTTTCATGGTCATGTACATGGTTTCTGATTTCTCTGGAGTACTGCTGGATGTAAGGGACAAGAACATCATTATGACAAAACCTGTTAACCAGCAGACCATGAATGCCGCGAGAGTTATTCATATCGTTTATTATATGGTCGCAATGTTTCTCGCTCTTAATCTTATGTCCATGGTTATCGGTACTGGTATTTATGGACCTAAAATTCTACTTGCGTTTTTTGTTATGATGGTCGCTTTGTCATTTTTGATAGTCATCATCACAACAATCCTATACAGCTCGCTACTTGAAAAGTTTTCAGGCGAAAAACTTAAAGACATCATCAATATTTTTCAAATTGTATTATCGATTACGACAATACTCGCTTATCAGGTGGCTGCAAGAATATTCGAATTTGTCGATCTTCAGCTGACAATCAACATCAAATGGTGGACTTATTTGATACCACCGGCTTGGTATGCGGGATTGTTCAAAGTAATTGTGGAAGGCAGTATGGATCCTGCCTATGTCATTATGGCGATCACGGGGATATTGGTACCGATCGTATCTGGCATGATTCTGATCAAATGGATCTTTCCTAAATTTGAGAGTTATCTGATGAAACTTCAGATTGAAGATGGAGTCTTCATCAGTAAAGATAATCTTGGTTCAAGAATCAAATCCATGTTGTTCGGTATATTCTCAAAAGATCATACTGAACTGGCCTTTATGAAATTCGCAGATTCCAATTTGAGCAGGGATCGAAAACTGAAACTGATGATTTATCCCAACCAGGCGATCTCCATGTTGTTTCCCTTTATAATGCTTTTTCCCATTATTCAAGGGAGTGAGGGGATTGTTGCTGGAATTGCTGGACTGAAAGGCACTATGGCTTATGTTGCACTCTACATGTCGACCATGTTCTTTACGACCAATTTTGATTTTGTGCAATATAGTGAAAAATTCGAAGCTTCTTTTATATATGACAGCTTCCCGATCAACAATAAAAACATTATCATGACTGGTGCCCTCAAGGCTTACTATTTTAAATACGTTTTACCTGGAATGGTTGTGATGAGTGCCATATTTGTTTTGCTTTGTGGAGTCGTAAGCATTTGGGGAGTACTCCTCGTCAATGTGATGACCGTGTTGTTGCTTGCATTTAAAATCAATTTTTCAAAACTTAGTCTACCGTTCTCGAGAGAAATGATTCCAGGAGGTAATAAGAATATGGGAGCTACGTTTGTTTATATGGGAATATGTGGTGCGATTGCCGCTGCGCATTTCTTTATACTCAAAAACAATCCTCTACTCAATGTCTGCATAGGATTGATTGCGGTGGTACTCATAAAAGTCGCATTCTCAAAAGCATTAAAAAGACAGATCATTTAATGTTTGTCTTTGCAATTTTCAGCAATTGGTGTAAAATTGAATCATGAAAGAAAAACAGGAGGGTATATGGCGGAGCAAATGCTAAAGGTTCAAATTGAACCTTCAATAGAAGATTTACCATTTTCCGAAGAAGCAATTTTTAAGGCCATAGCAGATAATCTCGATCGGATCGGAACCGATTCGGATGAAGCTTGCTTACTTGTAACTGGTCCGATGGCCATGATCTTATATTGGGAAAACGATAAGGTCATAGTTGAACAGGTCATGAGATCCGAAGATTTGAAGGAATAAAAAACAAACCCTAGTCCGGCAAACAATTGCCATCACTAGGGTTTTTAACTTATATGGAATCAATAACCGTATGCACCATCGACGAAGATGACATGAATCCTATCTTTCACTCTTTGGAAACCGATGGTTGTATATGCAACACAGATGCGTCCAGCACTTTTACAGTCTGAACAGGTACCAGTTGTGTTGCAAGGTGTCTGCATGTTAAGCCTCTTCACATTGGAAGGCGCTGATATTTCACGATTACGGTGTATTGCCTCATCAAGGTTTTTGATGATTTTGTTCAGTCCGGCAATGATGATGACTTTGTCCGGGCCGAAGATCATAGCGGCAACACGATTTCCGGTGCCATCCACATTGTAGAGTTCACCATTTTCTGTGATAGCGTTGGTGCTTGCAAAATAGGCATCAGCAGAAAACGATTGTCTAAAAATACTCTTGATTTCCTCTGGTGTCAAACCTTCTGCGTAACGATCCAAAAACTGATAGGGTTCACTTCTCAAAAGGTCGATGACACCGGTCTCAAAAAGGGTCATGGAACCTCCAACTGAGACAACTGAGTTTTCAGGTACAAGTGATTTGATCTTTTCATGTAATGCTTCAACACTGGTGACGTAGTGGCCATGCATATTGTTCTTTTCCAAATTTGCTATGGTACGTTCGACTTTCTTAAGCATGACGCTATGTAGATTCTGATCCATAGTGACCTCCCCCAAAAATATAATGAATTATTATCAGTTTATCAAAATTACAGCTTAAAGTCATGGTGTTCATAAAAATTTAAAGTTTATACGTATAAATCGAGTGACAAAATGGGGTATAATGAATAGGTATAACAAATTGATGTGAATGTATATCCTAAAGATCTAATATAAAGCGGGTGTGAATTATGAAAAAATGTTCTGAATGTAAAAAAAACGTAGCAATGATGCGTACGGCAAGGATCGAAAACGGAAAAACAGAGTATGTGGACCTTTGCCTGGAATGCGCACAAAAAAAGGGTTATCCTGTAATGGATGAGATCATGAACCAAATCAATCTTAGTCCTGAGGAAATGGATAACCTCTCAAAGCAAATGAATAAATTGTTTGAGAACATCTCTGATGATGAGGACAATCCCCTCATGAATCTCATGAGCTATGATTCCGACACTCACGAAGAAGATGAAGATGAGTTTGATGAGGATATGATCTATGATGAGGAAATGCTCGAAGAGGATGACTATATGGATGATGAGCAAGAAGAGCAGACTTTCGGGAAAAAATCCAAGAAATTAAAACTGAAAACTTTAGAAAAATATGGAACAAACCTGATTGAGAAAGCTAAAAACAATCAAATTGACAGGGTAATCGGCAGACATAGAGAAATTGATCGTGTGGTTCAGATCCTTAACAGAAGGGGCAAGAATAATCCTCTTTTACTTGGTGAGCCTGGTGTGGGTAAAACAGCTATAGCTGAAGGTCTCGCTGTAAGGATCGTTGAAAAGTCCGTTCCAGAAAAACTTCTCGATACTCAGATCTATCTCCTCGATATGACAGCCATAGTGGCAGGTACACAGTTTAGAGGGCAATTTGAGGGTAGAATGAAATCAGTAATCAACGAAGCCTCCAAACATGGCAATGTGATTTTGGTCATCGACGAGGTGCACAATATAATGGGCGCAGGAGAAGTTCATGGTGGGGTTATGAACGCAGCCAATATCCTCAAACCTGCCCTTGCGCGTGGTGAAGTTCAAATCATTGGTGCCACAACAATGGAAGAATACCGAAAGCACATTGAAAAAGATGCCGCACTTGAAAGAAGATTCCAACCAGTGATAGTCGATGAACCGTCAGTAGAAGACAGCATCGAAATTCTGAGAGGCATCCGGGATTATTATGAGACTTTCCATCGCGTTCAGATTTCAGACGAAGTCATAGAAGCGGCAGTGAAAATGTCTGAGCGTTACATCACAGATCGATTTTTACCGGATAAGGCCATTGATGTCATCGATGAGGCGGGATCCAGGGCGAATCTTAAGAACAAGGGCTTGGTAGAAGTAAAAGCACTGGAGGAAGAACTCGAGAGAATTGAATCTGAAAGAGCTGAAGCCGTTGAACATGATGATTTTGAACATTCTGCCGAACTTAGGATGGAAGCCATCAGAATCGGTGAAAAGATTCAAGCGCTGGAAGACAGTTCATCACATGACCAGTTGACAGTGGAAGATGTAGCATATGTCATTGAGGCATGGACAAAGATTCCTGTTCAAAAAATCACTGAAGAGGAAGCTTCAAAGCTGATTGAGCTCGAGTCTAGACTCCATAAAAGAGTTATTGGACAAAATCATGCCGTGGAATCCATTTCAAAAGCCATCCGAAGAAACCGATCCGGATTCAGGAAAAAAAGAAAGCCTGCATCATTTGTTTTTGTAGGTCCAACGGGTGTTGGAAAGACCGAACTCGCGAGAGCGCTAGCAGAAGAACTTTTTGGCACTGAAGACGCCATGATCCGTATGGATATGTCTGAGTACATGGAGAAACACACTGTTTCCAAATTGATCGGTGCGCCTCCCGGGTATGTCGGTTATGAACAGGGTGGACAACTCACAGAGAAAGTCAGAAGAAAACCATATGCGGTCATTTTGCTCGACGAAATTGAAAAGGCACACTCAGATGTGTTCAATGTCCTATTACAAATCCTTGAAGATGGACGACTCACTGATGGTCAGGGTAGAACTGTATTTTTTGAAAATACAGTAATCATTATGACTTCAAATGTGGGAACGAATCTAAAATCCACAGGCATTGGCTTTGGAAGCGAATCGGATAATAAGCAGGAACAGAAAATCAGGGAAATGATGAAAGAGACTTTCAAACCTGAATTCTTAAACAGAATAGATGATATCGTCGTATTCAGGGCACTTATTCGTGATGAATTAAGACAAATCATTGAATTGCAATTGAATGAAGTTAACGATGAAGTCAAAGAAAAAAATATGGTGCTTGAAGTATCACAAGAGGTCAAAGATCTTATTTTGGATCAGGGATTTGATGATAAGTATGGTGCAAGACCACTTAGAAGAACAATTCAAAAGCTTATAGAAGATGAGATTGCAGAACTTTATATCAGAAAATTACTCAAAGAAGGCAACTTGCTGAGTGCTGTTGTAGAAAACAAAAAAGTTAAAATAAAAGTCAAGGCATAGTGGGGGATCAATGTTTCTAAAACTGGAAGTTGAGGAAAAGGAAAAATGGCTCAAAGCCAACAATCCTAACAAAGTTCATTTTGCAGGTTCCAAATCTCCCATGGTCAAACGTGTGGATCAAATCAACAACAACAAAAAAAGCAACACCAAGCAGTTGATTCCAGTGGAAGGCATATGGGCCAACCAGTTTGTGATAGGGTATAACCTCAAGATAGAATACCTCCTGGTGGCGGTCGAGTCCATAGTGACCCCGGAAGCATATCAGATGTTGGAGAAGCTCATGGCACTGGCGCCAGATGTTTACCTGATTTCGAAAAAAACCATGGAACAGGTGTCGGAAAGCGGCAACCCTGCAGGGATGATCACACTATGTTACTTTCCAGTGAAGACTCTTGATGATTACACACCGAAAAGAAGTAATTTGGTCATGATTATGGACGGTCTGGAAATACCGGGCAACGTTGGTACAATAACAAGATCGGCAGATGGAACAGATGTGGATTTGATTGTGATTTGCAACCGAAAGACCAGGTTGACCCATCCCAAATTCATAAGGAGCTCTCAAGGGTCCTGTTTTAAGATTCCAATTGTGGAAGATGAGTTTGAGAATGTTTCGAAATGGTTGTTGAGACACAACTTCAAGATTATTTTGACAGACACGGATGGTGCGGTAGATTATTTCGATGAAGAGTATTCTGGAAATATTGCCATAGTCATGGGTAGTGAACGCCATGGAATATCCAGAGAATGGTATACACTTCCATATCAAGCTGTTAAGATCCCTATGTTTGGCGATTGCGACTCACTTAATGTCGGCATCGCGGCAACCGTAATTTTATATGAGGCAACCCTGAAACGTAAAGGCTTGCTTAAGAGATAAAAAATAGAATGCCTTTGGGCATTCTATTTTTTATCTCTTAAGCAAGCGCGTAGTTAAGTTTCCGAAGGAAACTTATTAGCGTCTCAGCAATTTTTTTACAACGTCCCAGACAATCCTTGCCCTTTTTTGATGTAAGATTCCATAATGGATTCAGGCACTAAGCTACCACCCGTTGCCCAAGAGATATGAATTGAATTTTCCATTTTTTCAAGCAAACCATTTTCTGCGAGGTGTCCGAATCCTTCACTATCATATAGCATCTTGATCGGTCCGATCAGTCCAGCGAGTGCAGAGGGTTCAAGATTCATTGATTCTGCCTCATGCATGATATAGAGCATGAAATAAAGCTTATCGTCTGAAATTGTATAAATGCCATCGATCAGCGGTGTGAGCACTTGACCCACGAAACCTGAGGCACGACCAACTGCAAGACCATCGGCATCAGTCTTGAGGTCTATGTCTATATCGCCAACGGATATTCTGTCATGCTTTCCTGTTGCCATACCCAGCATCATGCAGGGTGCATGAGTTGGCTCAGCAAGGAAAACAAAGGCATCGTCACCAAAAACGAGTTTGATTGCATAAGCTATTCCGCCTGGTGCGCCGCCAACTCCGCAAGGTAGGTAGACGAACAGTGGGTGCTCTGTGCTCACGTCTAATTTTTGGTCTATCATTTGTTGTTTTAGTCTTAGTGCGGCTACAGCGTACCCTACAAATAATTCATAGGAGTTCTCATCATCGACAAAGTAACTGTATGGATCGGACAAGGCGCTTTTGCGTCCTTCTGCAACGGCAACAGAATAGT
>JAWSUW010000053.1:0-20655 GCA_033549245.1 Bacillota bacterium
GGGGCAAACCTTGAATGAAAGTATTCGATTGGCGAAACTGTATTTGACAGAAGGGCTAAGATATCCTGTGCTCTTTGGATCAGGATATGGAGGAATAAGAAAGTAGGTGAAACTTGGCAATAATTCACATTATCAACAATGAGGTATCAAGAGCATTTGTTGCTGACGGTGTTTTGGCATATGGAGGTTCACCCATGATGTCGGAGAATCATATGGAGTTTGATGCCATTCATAAGCATTCAAGTGCACTTGTGATCAACCTTGGGATGATCACTCCTGAGAAAAAGACTTTAATGTTCAAAGCCTGTCAAAGTGCTGTCAAATATGGTATTCCAATTGGTGTGGATCCTGTAGGCATTCATATTTCACCATGGCGTCTTGAAGTCTTTCGCGAAATTATGTCCACATTTAAAATCGCATTTGTCAAAGGCAATCAAGATGAAGTTTATTGCGGAATCTTTGGGTTATACGACGGGGGAAACAAATCACTTGAAGCGGAGCAACACTTTGATCTAGAGTTGTTCAGTTCAAAGCTTCTTGATAGCAAAGTAGTATGGCTGATTACTGGCGAGAAGGACTATGTTATCGGTAGAGGCCGATCTGAGGACATAACCGGTGGCACTCCAGACCTTAGAAAAATCTCAGGAGCAGGGTGTCTGCTCAGTGCTTTGGTGGCGGTGAATCTATCCAAAGGTCAGAGCGTTTTTGATGCAGCGGTCAAGGCGAGTTGTGATCTAAAGAAATCATCAGAAAGCTTTATAGACGGAGGTACTGGAACTTTGAAAATAAAAATTATTGATCAATTGGGTAAGACGGGGGATTCAAATGTCTATGATAATGTATTTGATAACGGGTGAATTACCGATTTCGAGACAACTCAAAATACTCAAACGGCTAATGCCTCTTGGAATTGATTATTTACAGTACCGGAACAAAGCGGCAGATCAAAAGACGGCATATAATGAAGCCTTGCAGTATAAAGTCCTATGTGATTTATATGGTACACGCTTTATTATCAATGACTGCATTGAAGTGGCAAAAGCAGTGAATGCTTCGGGAGTTCACTTAGGGGAGAAGGATGTATCCATTGAAACGGCCCTTGAAACACTGGGTCATACAAGAATAGTCGGTAGAACAGCAAAAACAGTGGAACAGGCAAAACTTGCTGAATTTTTGGGAGCTCATTATATCGGAGTGGGTGCATTTTACCCATCAAAAACAAAAAAAGAAGCATTGCCGATGACTAAGACAACACTAATTGAAATAAGAGAAGCAGTTACGCTACCTATTTTTGCAATAGGTGGGCTAACACCTGACAACATAACTCGTGATATCATAGATTACGTAGATGGCTTCGCTTTTTCGAATGCCATCTGGTATGCAGAACGTCCTGAAGAGGTGTTGCAAAGTTTTAAAATGTTTTAAACGTTTTTTTTTGACGAAAGGAATCCGTAGAGTAAGGATATTCAATTGTAGTGATTTGAATCGGATTTCCCCTAAACACATAGATGTGTTCAAGACCGTTGAGTAGCCATTTATCATCAAGTGCTATACTATTTTGTGTCATATCGTGGCCAAAAAGATAGTAGTCCGCCTTAACGTCTTCCATATCCTTAAATTCATGGGCGACATAAAATAGACCGAGCTCGGTTTCAATCAGACTGGGATGATCAATGATCTCAGCATCGGGAAAGTTTTTCTCAACAGTAGAACGGTCGTCGTGGTTGCCAATGACAAAGTAGAATTTCGTATTCTGAAAAGAAGCCATCAATTTGGAAAAATGAGCAATCTTCTTTTCATAAAGATCAATTTTTTTTGGTGAACGCTCCAATTTGATGTCATCACAAAGATCTCCTGTGTGTATGACATAGTCTGGGTTCACAGCTTCAATCAGCCGCTTGAGCTCTTTGTAGATTTGACTTGGTGTATCAGTCAAATGAATGAGTTTTATGGAATCAGGATCTTTGAGTTCGGATGGGATGATTATTTTTTCAAGGATTCTATGCAATATTCTGATATGATCACCACCTTTAGAGTTGTAATACCCAATTGAGGATTTTTTAATTTTCACGAAGGGAACATCACTTTCTCTTTATGCATCAGATTCCTTGCTAGACTGAGAAGAATTATTGTGACGACTGATGATGTGGCAAAAGAGATCATTACTTTCCCAAAATCACCATCTCCTAAAAGAACCTGTTGCATGTTGATCATATTATTGTAGATTGGTATGAAATAATTCACCTCACTCACAGTACCCGATCCAAACATATTCATAAAACCAGCGATCATGACCACCATGTATGCTGGAGTGATATAGGCACCTGCTTCTTTAAGGGAATTGGCGATCATGGAAAGTACAGAAATGATTGTGACATACATTCCGACCAATCCGATCATGCTGATGAAAAACATTAGAAAATCAACTCCACCTAGCGACAGTTGAGACATTTCAAAAGCACCGCTCGCAGATAAGAAATTTGCGGAAAATGGAATTGAAATCAGTACACCGACAAAAGAGGAGATCATTGAGATCAATGCGACCACTGACAAACTGATGACCTTTCCACCGATGATCACACCTCGGTCGACTGGAGTCAATAGCATCGTTGCAATTGTTCCTCGTTCCTTTTCTCCGGCAATTGAATCCATTCCGATGCCCATGGCACCTGCAAAGATGAAAATGGAGACCAACATAGGTACCAAGTTGGCGATTCCTCGGTCAATCCCTTGATTTTCCTCTGGTATATCAATGCTGGAAGTGACCAAATCGTAAACTTGCAAATATGAAGCATCGCCTATTCGTTCCGCCAATACATTTTGACGGTATTTTTCCAGGAGCGATCCCATTTTATAGTTCGCGCTTATGGATTGATCGTTTTTTGGAGAATATGCGCCTTCAATATAAGGCAATTGCCCCGACTCAAATGCTGATAGTTTGTCCTCGAATTCCGGGTCAAAATAGAGATAATAATCATATTCTTCATCCAAAATCAATTGCTGAGCTGTTTCTTTATCAAAACCTCCAGAAATGAACTCAATGGAATCATCATCATCTATCATATTGATTATTGCCAGCGGAACATCAGAACCGATGACTCTGGAGACATGGGATTCGATATCGTCTTGTGATCGCTGAATCATATAGCCCATCATAGAATAAATCAGTGCGATACTGAGCATTGGTAAAATAAAACTTGTTATGACCAATCTTCTGTCTGTGAAGACTCTTCGGAGTTCCTTCTTTGTGATGATCATCAAGGATTTAAACATTGTAGACACCTCCTGATTTGTTGTATAATTTGAAGAAGGCGTCATCCAGATTGTCTTGCCCTGTCAGTGAGTAAATCTCATCCAGTGTACCCATTGCTTTGATCTCTCCATCCATTATAATTGCAATTCGATCACAGAGCCTCTCGGCCACATGCATCATATGTGTGGATATAATGACTGTTTTACCTTCATCTTTCAGATGCTGGAGATAATCCGTCACTGCACGTGCTGTTATGATATCGAGACCATTTGTGGGCTCGTCAAATATAATGACATTCGGATCATGAATCAAACTGACCACAATCGATAATTTTTGCTTCATTCCTGTGGATAGGTCTGAAATTTTCGTGTGTCTGAAAGGGGTGACCCCGAAATAATCAAAGAGATTGTTCATACGTTCATCAATTAGATCATCGCGCATATCGTGGAGTCTCCCGAAAAAACGGGTGGTATACTCTGGTGTGAAATGGGTGTCGAGCTTGAGTTCATTTGTTAGAAAGGCAAGTTCACGTCTTACGGATTCGCCTTCAGTATGACCCTCGAAGCCGTTGACGTTGATAGTACCTTCAGTGGGCTCGATGAGTGTGGCAAGACATCTCAATGTGGTTGTTTTTCCGGCTCCGTTGGGACCAAGTAAACCGAAAATCTCGTTATCGTTCACTTGGAAACTGATGTTCTTAACGGCTGTTTTGAAATTTACTTTATCTCCGTTGGCAATCATTTGCTTCTTTGAGAGCTTGAAAGTCTTTTTGAGATTGCTGATTTGTATCATGATTTCCTCCTATATGAAATACATATGTACTGAGAATACATTAACACGTATTCATGAAACAAGGCTTATTAAAACCTTAAATTCTTATTAAATTACAAAAGGAGCACGGAATGATTAATTATTTTATCAAATTAAAAACTTATTTGTCAAAGATCGACGTCGCCGATATAAAAGCACTTGAGGAAAGATGTGGCGAGTTTGACCCTGTGACATTTAAACTGGAGCTCGAATACAAAACTGCGGACATCCTTGAGACTTCAGAACCTCTTATGGAAATAAACGAATTCATGTACTATGAAGACAAGAGGCTTATCGGGTACTTGGGGATTGGAAGCTTCGGGGGATCAACACCTGAACTGAATGGAATGGTCGACCCTGAATACAGGAGAAAGGGAATCTTTGGGGAGCTCATGAGGCTTGCGATAGACGAATGTCGCAGACGCAAGATGAGCAGTATGCTGCTTTTGAGCGATCGCAATTCTATTTCTGGTCAAGTATTCATAAAATCAATGGGTGCCAGCTTTCATCACACTGAGTTTGAGATGCACATCCGTTCACTTGAATATGAGATTTCTTCAACAGGGATTTTTCTAAGAAAAGCGACTAATTCTGATGCAGATGAGGTCGCAAGACAAAATGTGATTTATTTTGACGGTTCTGATGAGGAGCATAATATGATTATGCCCGAAACAGAAGAAAAGAGAGGTATGAGAATTTATATCGCTGAATATGAAGGAAATATTGTCGGTAAAACACACCTCCAAGTGATTGGAGATGAAGGCAGTATATTTGGACTCGGAATTTTGCCGGAGTACAGAGGACTTGGACTCGGAAGAAAACTATTGCTCGAATCCATAAGACAACTTAGTGAATTGAATGCATCCAGCATCATGCTTCAAGTTGAGTCAGAGAATTCAAATGCACTCAATCTTTACAAATCCTGTGGTTTCGAAGAAACTTCAGTGATGGATTATTATAAGCTCGAATTGTAATTCTTAAGCTTGACTTAACTTACATCTAGAATTATTATTGGTATAGACTACATTTGAGAAGGAGTACATATAATGATTAAGTGGGACGCACAATACGAACTTGGAATCTCTGCAATCGACGAACAACATAAGGAACTTATTAAAATCACTGGAAGATTGTCGGATTTACTCACAAATGCGATTGAGGGAGATGATATTTATGATGAGATGGTGACAATCATAGAAGATGTCACTGATTATACTGTTTATCATTTCCAATTTGAAGAAGAGCTATTCAACAAATTTGATTATGAGTATAAGGATTCCCACATAGCTGAACACAATAAGTTGATTGAAGAAATCAGAAGTCTTGATTTGAGGGCTGTTGACGAGGACCAAGTGGTTTACGGCAAAAAGATTCTTAAATTTTTGATCACTTGGGTATTCAAACATATCACTGGATCTGATTTTCTGTATAAAAATCTGTTTATTGAAAAAGGAATCGTTTAAAAATGCTTGGAATTTACCAAAAAAGCCGTCAGTCCTAGATTGACGGCTTTAAATTTTGGTATAAATCGATTATGTGGAGGTGCATAATGAAAAATTATATCGGGCTGGATATCGGTGGTACAAAAATTCTTGGTGTTCTTTACGATGAGAAGGGCAATGAGATTTCAAAAAGCAAGAAAAAGACCAAAGCATCCGAGGGCATTGAGATGGTAATAGAGCAAATTGTCAAAGTCATCGACGATCTTATAGAAGACAATAAAGTGGAACTCGCAGGAATTGGTGCTGGAATTCCAGGCCTCGTTACCGATGAGGGCATCATAACTTTTTCCCCCAATATTCCACTTAGGGATTTCAACCTCAGAAAAGTATTGAACAAAAAATATGATGTTCCAGTGGTGATTGGAAATGACGTCAATGTAGCAATGTTTGGAGAATTCAAATATCTGAATAGAAGTGATTTGAAACATGTACTGGGTCTTTTCGTCGGTACCGGAGTAGGAGGAGCTATTATCATAGATGGTAAACTCTATCAAGGACAAGGTGCGGCCGCGGAATTTGGACACATGGTTGTAAACTCTGATGGTGTTTTCTGTGGATGTGGTTCGCAAGGATGTCTTGAAGCATATGCCTCGAAATGGGCTATTCAGGAATTTTTACGTTCTCAAATCAAGAAAGGGCGAAATTCAACTCTGAGGGATATGCTTGAAACCGGCTATGTCATAAAGAGCTCTGCCATTGAAAAGGCATATTCTGAGGGAGACGAAATCACAGTTGAGGCCATAGACCGAGCTATCAGATATCTGGGGATCGCTCTTGGCAGTTTAATCAATCTTTTCAATCCACAAATGATTATTCTCGGTGGTGGCATGATGGAATCCATGGGTAAGACGCTATTGTCTAAGCTTATAGAAGAATCGGAACTGCATGCAATGCCAGGTCTTATGAAAACGGTCGAATTCAAGTTATCCGAACTCGGTGACGATGCTGGAGTATACGGAGCTTATCAATTAATTATCAACAATAAATGAATTTTGGAGGATATAATGTCAAAAAAACTATGCAAACTCGTTAAGGATGATATCTTGGAAGATGATTTCAAGACCTATGTCAAATATGTCAGAAAACCTCATTATGTCTGCAAAAAGTGTGGCAGAGTCGCGGCAGATGAGGATATGCTTTGCAAACCGCAAAAAATAAAAGAAAAAGATAAGGAATGATATTATGGAACAGACATTTGCAGCAATCGATTTGGGATCCAACGCCATAAAACTGAAAGTCGTTCAGATTGCAGACCAGAGTTTCATGACACTGGAAGACCTTAGCGTGCCCATTCGAGTCGGAGAAGAAGTATATTTGTCAGGTATGATATCGCTTGGTACTGTCAATGAAATAGTGGAAACCCTAAAGTACTTCAGTCAAGTGCTGCTGGAATATGATGTAAAAACATTTGAAATTATCGCAACAAGTGCACTTAGAGAAGCCGGCAACACTAAAAATGTGGTGGAACTGATCCATATGAAGACGGGTCTAACCGTAGAAGTCGCTGAGGACACCATCGAAAAGTTTCTCACCTATAAATCCATTCGCGATCAAATGGACAACTACAGGGAAATAAGAAGCGGCTCCCTGCTCGTGGAAGTCAATTCTGGAAGTTGTGACATCAGCATCTACAGTCAAAACAAATTGATCAAGAACGAGGAAATAAAACTTGGAATCAAAGCGCTTAAATACACTCTGATGGATCTAGAAAAAAGAACAGTGCTGTATCCAAATGTGCTGAAGGAATTGATTGAAACAAGAACCTCCCATATATGGCCATCCATTACATCGAGAAAACTAAAACATTTTGTTGCAATAGGTGGCGATGCCAAGTTGATCAGGGAAATACTTTTCAATAATAATGTGGTCATTCCCATGAGTGATTTCAAAGCGATGTGTGTCAGAGCACTTGATTGTGATTATGAAGTTAGGGCTTTGATTGAGAAATCGGGTGCCAACTGGTATGAATTTTTAGCGACCATCATAGTATATGATGTATTTTCTGATTTGGTCGAAACAGAATTCATCTGGATTCCTGAAATTTCACTTAGAGATGGTATGATCGCGGAACTCGTGGAAAAAAACAGAAATTTGATGAGATATCGCAGTTTCAACAATGATATCTACACCCTGACAAAAGAAATATGCAAACGGTACAGAACCAGTGAGAGCCATGTCAAACATGTAGAAAAGATGGCACTTGCTTTTTTCAGTGCCCTGAAAAAGGATTATGAATTCAATCCCAGGGATTATATGCTGTTAAGGCTCGCCGCAAGTCTTCATGAGATAGGTAAATATACGAGAATGAAAGACTACCTGGTTACGACTTATGACAAGATTATCAATTTGAACATTTTGGGTGTGACCCATAACGAGATTATGATGATCGCCCATACCAGCAGGTTGATCACCAGTTCAGAACATAAAACATATGGTTCGGAACTGGAAGGTATACGAGATGAAGATCAAATCAGAGTATATAAACTCGCTTCCATACTTTCTATGGCTGATGCACTGGACAAGGGCAAGAGACAAAGGATCCATGTGGTCAAAGCCTATGTGGAGGACGAGCTATTTGTCATTGAGATTACCAAGGATGAACAATGCATTTTAGAGGAGTGGAGTTTTGAATTTACTATTACCAATTTTGAGAACACATTCGGAATCAGACCAGAATTGAGGGAGATATGATGAGATTATTCAACAGAGAGCTAAGTTGGTTGGAGTTCAATGAGCGCGTCCTTCTGGAAGCGAAGGATGAATCATTGCCATTGCTCGAAAGAGTAAAGTTCAGCGCGATTTTTTCTTCCAATCTCGACGAGTTTTTCATGGTCCGTGTTGCGGCGATTAAAAATCAGATTTCACTCGGCTATGAAGCTGTGGATCCTTCCGGATATACTGCGAAAGAAAAGCTTTCGGCTATAAACAGTAGGGTCAGAGAGCTAGTGGAGCTTCAATGCAAAATTCAAACCAAGCTCATAAAAGATTTGGATAAAGAGGGTATTCATTTTTTAAGAAAAGAGAATTACAGCGAGGTTGACCTTCAAAAGCTTGAAATGACGTTCAATATGGATATTTTTCCTGTTTTGACCCCTATGGCTGTGGATTTTACCAGGAGATTTCCGCTTGTAAACAACAAAGGACTTTATATTGCAGTTAAGCTGTTGATTGGTTTTGATACGAAACTGGCCATTGTTCAAGTTCCAAGTGTATTGGATCGATTTATTGTTTTTTCAAAAGATGATGACAATATTGTGTATGTTTTGCTTGAGGATATCATTGAGACATTCATAGACAGGCTGTTTTTGGGACATCAAGTTTTGTCCACTTCACTTTTCAGAGTGACGCGAAACGGAGACCTGAATATCATTGAAGATGAAGCTGAAGATTTACTGATGGTCATTGAAGAAGCCGTAAGATTGAGAAAATGGGGTGAGACTGTTCGCCTTGAGATCATTGAAGGAGCGGATCCTTGGCTTTACAAAGTCCTTCAGGATGCGTTGATGCTTGATTTCCAACAAGTATATGAAATCAAGGAAATCATGGATGCCACTGGTTTTTTCAAATTGAAGGCTCCAAAATCTAAAAATGAGCTGGTCAAAAAAATATATAAACCGAAAAAATTGGCGTTTATGGATAAAAAGAATATATTCAAGTTCATC
Source organism: Bacillota bacterium (assembly GCA_033549245.1). Taxonomy (GTDB): domain Bacteria; phylum Bacillota; class Clostridia; order Peptostreptococcales; family Acidaminobacteraceae; genus Fusibacter_D. Next base: position 9,228 of record JAWSUW010000053.1, read on the forward strand.
AAGAATGAAGATTTGTTTGTGCATCACCCCTATGAATCATTTGATTGTGTTGTGGATTTCATCAAGCAGGCCAGCAAAGACCCTCATGTGCTCGCTATCAAACAAACACTTTACCGGGTAAGTGGAGACTCACAAATCGTTAAAGCTCTATCTGAAGCCGCAGATAGGGGCAAACAGGTTACTGTACTTGTGGAGTTGATGGCACGATTCGATGAGGAAAACAACATCAACTGGGCAAAAAAACTGGAACAAAGAGGAGTCCATGTCATCTATGGCATTTATGGATTGAAGACACATTCTAAAATCACCTTGGTGGTGAGGAGAGAAAAAAATAAAATTCGAAGGTATCTACATCTTGGAACAGGCAATTACAATGACCAGACCTCAAAATTATACACCGATATGGGGATATTCACATCACGCGAAAATTTCGGGTCGGATGCTTCGGTTTTCTTCAATATGGTTTCCGGTTTCGCGACATCTGTAAATACCCATGTTCTAAGTGCCGCTCCATTTAATTTGAGACAAAAGTTTTATCAACTCATCGATCAGGAAATCAAGTATGCCAAAGAGGGCAAAAAAGCTAAAATAACTGCAAAAATGAATTCCCTCGTCGATATTGAAATGATTGAAAAACTTTATGATGCCTCTAGAGCAGGTGTCAAGATCAGGCTTGTGGTCAGAGGAATTTGCACGCTTGTTCCCGGAGTTGAGAAGATGAGTGAAAATATTGAAATCATAAGTATTGTTGGGGAGTTTCTTGAGCATAGCAGAATTTATATCTTTCACAACAACGGGGAACAGAAGGTATTTCTGTCCAGCGCGGACTGGATGACTAGAAATCTGAACAGAAGAATTGAACTCATGTTTCCGATTGAGGAAAAAAACATAGCGGACCGAATTATCAAAATAATGGATTTATATTTAAGTGACAATTTGAAAGCTTGGGAGCTGACCAAAGAAGGACAATATGTCAAGCGTAAATCCAAGGGAAAAACCATTCATGCCCAAGAAATTTTGAAGCAACTGGAATATGATAACAATACGTCATTTATTACTAAATTGGCGGAGAGGATGTAAGGTGTTAAATATGTTTTTAAACTATTTGAAGGGTTTTGCGGAAGCAAGTGCGTTTTATAGTGAAGAATCCTATTTTGAGACGACACATCTTGAAAACGTTATTCTTCATTCCATTCATTTATGTAAAAAGAGAAATCTGGATGAAAAATTGGTTGTAGCAATTGCCATGGGTCATGATTTGGGAAGAACACATTTGAAAGTTCCCGGTAAAAAGCACGCCAAAGCCGGTTCGAAACTAATGAAAAAACTTCTTGAGGATTCAGAATTCAGCGATGATGAAAAGGGAATCATCTGTGATGCGATAGAACATCATAACGAAAAGAATAAAATCCATAATGCATATGATGAACTCATCAAGGATGCAGATTCATTGGCACATAGAGACGATGGCATACTTACTGAGGATAACAAATATGAGCAATATAGAGTCATTGCGAGCGAGTGTGAATCGGTTGAGATGACTTTTGCGCCAGTCTCTGAATGGATCACTGCGTATAGAGAACATGTCGGCATGCTGAAAGAATCCTACTTGAACGTGGATAAGCTTGATAATCATCCTGATGAATGGGTTCACGAGATAAGAACCGGTACAAGAAAGTTGAGAACGATATTGAATTTTCTTGCACCTACTGAAAAGAAAATTCAGAAAAAATTGGACAAATGGGCACTTGAAATGTCAGAAGCCAGATTTCTACATGTGGCCACTTTAAAAGCAGATCATCTGTCACCAAAAGTGAATAAGAAATTGAATGGACTTTATAAGGAGCTCGGTTCGAAACTCTCTCAGAAGAAAGTTGATAAGAGAATTGAACAGCTAAATATTGAATTTGATCACGAAAAGATCATATCAGATTCACTTTCAAGATATGAGCGGTTGATTATGGATGTCACTCCGAAAAACATGCACAAACTTAGAGTCAAAGGTAAATCAATCAAATATTTGACACAAATGGAACTTTCGGAATTGTCACCGAGTGAGATGGTGGATGCGGTACTTAGACTACACGATTTGCTTGGAGATTATAATGATTTTCTTGAGATGGCAGATTATTTTAAAGAATCAAGATTTAAAATTGAGGCTAAAAAACTCATGGATTCGATTCAAATGGAGATATTTCTTGTACGAAAAATTATTCTTTGTTGTACAACAACAAAAAATGTAAGGTATAATTAGTTGTAATTCATGAAGGAATTATAATTTAAAAGTCAAACTTCTCAAGGATATAGTTTTATATGAAGGGGAGAAAATGATGAATCAGGAAATGACAATCGCAAAATTCCATAAAGCCTTGTTGGAAGGAAAGACAACGGTAAAAGAGTTGGTTGAGTACTATTTGGATCGCATCGAGAAAGTAGATCCGATAATAAAAGCGGTGATATCCATAAATAAGGATGTTATCAAAGATGCACAGAAGCTTGATGAGTATTTTAAGAACAATGGATTGATCGGACCACTGCATGGTGTGCCAATATTGGTCAAGGATAATATGGAAACTATTGAAAACGCCACTACTGCAGGAAGTTTAAGCCTCAAAGACCATGTGCCTCACAGAGATGCCTACATCATTGAAAAATTAAGAGCAGCAGGTGGACTCGTGATTGCGAAGACGAATCTTCATGAGTTTGCGATATGGGGTGAAACCATCAGTTCGATACTTGGTCAGACACTTAATCCATATGACTTGACCAGAACTCCAGGGGGATCCAGTGGAGGAACAGGGGCTGGATTAGCCGCCGATTTCGCATTGATTGGACTTGGAACAGACACCATAAATTCTGTGAGGTCCCCTGCATCTGCCAATAATTTGGTTGGCATTAGACCGACTATAGGTGTCGTGAGCAGATCTGGAATAGTGCCTTATTCATATACTCAAGACACAGCGGGGCCTCTTGCAAGAACTGTTGAAGACGCAGTACTGTGTCTGGATGCCATGAAAGGTTATGATAAAGATGACGAGAGTACCGCATGGTACTTCAAGAATCAAAATGAAACATTGAAATCACATCTGGATCCGGAAGGCCTGAAAGACAAAAGGATAGGCGTTCTCAGGGAGTTGTTTGGAGCAAATGAGGTGCATTTGGATACCACAAATGCTGTACTTAGAGCTGTCAATCAAATGAGATCAGGCGGTGCGGTAATCATAGACATCGACGATATCTTTGACACGGGCGCGCTCGTCAACGAAGTGAGTGTACACCTTCACGATTTCAAAGATCATCTGAATAGTTATCTGGCTACAATTCCCGATACTCTTCCATGCAAAAACATGCATGAAATAGTGGATAGCGGTTTGCATCATCCGGGTGTGAAAGACAATATGATGACAGCGTTATCGCTTTCCACAGACACAGATGAGTATAGGATGCGTTTGGTCAAAAGGACACAGCTCCAAAATAAGGTCATGAAATTGATGGCAGATCACAATTTGGATGCACTCGTTTATCCCCATCAGAAGCAACTTGTTTGTGAGGTGGGATCATCACAAAATGAACGTAATGGTGTTGTTGCCTCTGTGACAGGTTTCCCGTCGATTTGTGTCCCGGCTGGATTCTCAACTCCAGATGAAAATGCTCCGATAGGTGTTCCAATAGGTATGGAGATCATGGGGAGACCTTTTTCTGAAGGTGTGCTCATTGAAATTGCATATGCATATGAACAAATGGCTGAAATGAGGAAAGTTCCAAAAGGATTATAAACTAGAAAGGTGGTTATTATGAGTAAAATCAGCGACAACTTAAATTATTTCCAAACAAATCACAAACAAATTTATGAGGCTTACTCCAATTACGGAAAGTTGATTCACGAAAAAGGCGGTCCGCTTGACGAAAAGACGAGAGCGCTTGTGAAAGTTGCCATCTCATCGGTCGGTGAACATCATCTGGCTCTTGAAACCCATATCAGAAAAGCCATGAAAGCAGGTTGCACACTTGAAGAGATTGAACATGTCATATTGCTTACGGCACCTTCGGTAGGATTCCCGAGTATGATGGAGTCTTTACTGGTATTCAGGGAATTTGTTGAAAAATAAGGGGGAATGAAATGGTATATATAGGCGTTTTGCTCGCATCCGTTTTTTGGATTTTGGTCTTTTCAATCATATTGAATTTGATGGGAAAAGATAACAAAGCACTTGTGGCGTTGATCAAGAAATATGCACAAGGCAATTTTCTTGCTGAAAATGATCAAAAGTTAAGATTCACAAGCAATAAAAGATTGGCAGATGAAATTGGTGCTCTTCAAAAGACCATGAAGGATTGGCTATATAACATGCTGAAATCTGAACTTGAATTGTCTAAATATGCCAAAATGTTGCAGGAAAATGCTGAGGAATCGTTAAAGCATATGACTCTCATTGAATCGCAAATCAATATCATCAAGGGCAACTCGCATCAAATCGCAAGTGCTTCACTGGAAAATGCATCAGTTTCAGAAGAGCTTCAGAGTGCCAATGACCAAATGGCGAATGACAGCCATGAGTATATGGAAGTGACTGAAGGGACAATCAAGAATATCAAGGTTGGAAAACGCGCTATCGTCGGTGCATTAGAAGGCATTGATGAAGTGGAACTCAAAATGAAGAGCTCTGTTGATAAAGTTAACGCATTACAAGATATGATGGATGCAATCCAGACTATGACACAAGGCATCTCCAAAATTTCTGATCAAACCAACCTGTTGGCGCTTAATGCTTCCATTGAATCTGCACGTGCTGGAGAAGCCGGTAGAGGATTTGCCGTGGTGGCAAATGAAGTCACCAAGTTGGCCGATGAAAGCTCAAGACTAGCTGAGGATATCGATCGAAAAGTCATTGCGATTGCTGAAAACATGAAATCTGTTGTGATAGAAATCGATGGTGGTATGAAAACAACGCAAGCGCTCAAGGGTAACAATCAAGAAGCGATTTCTCATTTGGATGAGATGGTCAAAGGTTCTGAAAGCATGCTCACATTTATTCGGAACATTTCAATTGGAATTCAAGAACAATTGAAGGCAACTGAAGTGCTATCGGGGAATGTAGAAAAACTGGCTGGCATAGCTGCAGATTCCGATGGAGCAACTGTAGAGGCTGGAAGAGATGTCGAGGACCATAGACTCAAAACAAATGAAAATGCTGTTCTTGCACAGTCCATCAAAGGAATTTCACAAAACCTGAATGCATTTGTCCAGATGTTTGACGAAGCCTTGAACGAAGAACTGTTTAGTACTGGCGAGAAACTTGCGGATATAATGAAGAATCAAAAGATCGACAATGCGTATCTTCAAAAATTTTCCAAGGAAACAGGGATTTCTGAATTCTATATCACGGATGAAAATGGAGTTACTGTGCTTTCGAACAATCCGGCTGGAATCGGATTTACTATAGAAAATGATCCTACCACACAAGCATATCCGTTCTATGCAATTTTAAAAAACCCGAAACATACTGTTTCTCAATCTATGATGGTTAGAGATATTGACGGAAAATACTTCAAGTTTGTAGGGTTGTCCCGAACAGATCAAAGTGGGATTATTCAATTAGGACTCAGCCTTGAAGATTTGTTGAAATTCAGAGGAAGATATGCGTTACTTTAATACAATAATAGTTGGTGGAGGACCCAGCGGCATCACTTGTTCCTATTACTTGAAAATGAATAATATTGAACATTTGATCATAGAAAAAGGCGAAATGCTCCAGACATGGAAGCATGAACGCTGGGATTCCTTTTATCTCGTGACACCAAATTGGATGACTAATCTTCCTGGTTTGGATCACGAGATTCCCTACAACAATGAATATATGTCCAAAGATGAGATTTTGCGAGTATTTGAGCGTTATCTCGATTTTGTTTGTCCAAATTACATGGAAAATACCACTATAGGTCGCATTTCAAAATGCGAAGAAGGTTATCTTGTTGAGACCGACAGGGGTGAATTCATAGCTAAGCACATCATTATTGCAACTGGGATGTACAATAATCCTTTTGTACCTGAAATAAGTCAAAAGCTTCCTGAAAATGTCTTTCAGATGCATTCATCTGATTACAGAAATCCGGATCAACTCAAACCTGGCAATGTTGTAGTGGTCGGTAGCGGGTGGTCTGGCGTTCAGATTGCACTCGAACTCCGTAAGTTGACGGGTCGAGATATCTATCTTTCTATAGGAAGCATGACACCGCTTCCAACTGTATACCGAAATATTAATGGCGTATACTGGTTGAATCGATTATCCGGTTATAAAAAAGGAAAAGCGATCCTCAGTTATCATCTGGATGATTTTAAAAATGCCAATATAGCCAACAAATTGAATCAAAATTTGAAACAATGTCAAATGGAAGGCGTGCAGATATTAGGTCGAATGACTGATGTGGAAGGTGATTTTCTGATCTTTTCCGATTCTCTTCACAAGTCCATTGAAGATTCTGATGACTATTTGGACCAGGTCAAGATCAGGATTGAAGAGCACATCGCAATCGAGAAAATGGAAGTTCCAAGTGGAACACTGGATCATTACAATAATCGTTTGGATAAGAATCTGCTTAGAAGAATCACAGAACTGGATTTAAACCGAAATAAAATCGGAAATATCATATGGAGCACTGGCTTTAAGAGAGATTATTCGTGGATTGATCTGCCAATATTTAATGAGAAGGGCTTACCTGTTGTTGAAGATGGGGATTCAATATCTGAAAACATCTACTTTTGTAGTTTGGGTCTATCGGTGGACACAAAGCTCAAATCTGCTTTCGGAGTTGGACTTTTTGCTATCAATGAGTCTGCCGAAAGAACTGTTCAAATGTTGCTTGATAATACTAAGAAGTAAGGGGGCACAATGAATACAAAAGATGGTATCGGAACTTCACTTACAAGAAAAGAAAGTTTGGATAAGGTTTCTGGGCGAGTCATTTACGGTGGCGACATCATGACGCCTCAAATGCTTTATGCCGCTCAAAAAACGAGTCCACATGCACACGCGAAGATCATTAAGATCGACACTGAAAAAGCTAAAGGGATGAAAGGCGTCAAAGCGATTTTCACTGGAGAGGACTATAAAGACAATTTAGGACTATACCTTTGTGATAAACCTCCTGTAGCACGAAATATAGTAAGACATTATGGTGAAGTCGTCGCAGCTGTGGTTGCTGACACGTATGCCAATGCCACTGCTGCTGCAAATGCGATTGCAGTGGAATACGAAGTATTGAAACCGATTTTATCCCCCTTGGAAGCGCTCAGTGATGACGCTTATATCATTCACGAGGAAATGGGATCATATAGTCACATAAAACCGATTCATCCTGAACCGGGCACCAACGTAGCCAATAGAACAAAGATCAGAAAAGGCAATCCCACAGAGGCTTTCAAGAGTGCTCATGTGACCATAGAAACTTTTGTTGAGATTCCACCGGGAGACCATGTTGCCATGGAGCCCAGAGTGGCTATCGCTGAAATAAAAAAGACCGGATATGTCCATATATTGTCGTCAACGCAAGCTCCTTTTGTTGTAAAGGGGTTGATGCATCAATTCTTTGGGATCGATCCGGGAAAAATCATCGTAAAAGCACCACTGATTGGTGGTGGATTCGGGGGTAAAGCTGGGATCCAACTTGAGGGTCTTGCTTATTTGTTATCTCTAAAAGTTGGAGGTAGACCTGTCAAACTTGTCAACATACGTGAAGAGGATTTGACTGGATCTCCTGGACATATTGGACTTCAAGCCAAAGTAAAGATCGCCGCTGATGCCGAAGGAAAAATCATGGGCATGGATATGGATTATTATTTCAACAGTGGTGCTTACGCGGATTATGCTGTCAACGTTTCAAGAGCGGCTGCGATTTCTTGTACTGGACCATATTATGTCCCCAATATAAGATGTGACTCCATGTGTGTTTATACCAACATGCCATTTGCAACTGCTTATAGGGGATTTGGACATATTGAAATGTCGTTTGCCATCGAACGCGCCATGGATGAACTTGCGAGTGCGCTGGAGATGGACCCGCTGGAACTCAGAATAAAAAACGGTGTCAAACCTCACGACACCACACCTGTTCAGAGCGTGCTCAATGAGAGCACTGGAGACATCATCAAATGCTTCGAAGAAGTTGGAGCCATGCTCGGTGGTGATATTGGAGCTACTCAGCAGCTTGAAAACAATACAGTTCGCGTCAAAGGCGTAACAGGACTCTGGAAAGCTCCTGCAATGCCTACCAATACAGATGCAGGCGCTATTCTTACGTTCAATTCCGATGGCAGTTGCAATTTAAACACTGGCGTAGTTGAAATCGGTCAAGGCACAAAGACCGGGCTTGCTCAAATTGTTTCCGAACGTTTGGGGATTCCTGTGGATAAGGTGCATGTTGTCATGGAAGTGGACACAAGCGTTTCTCCAAGTGATTGGGCGACTGCTGCCAGTCGAGGTCTTATGATGGCTGGGATGGCAACACTCGAAGCATGTGAGGATGCAGAAAATCAAATCAAAGAAATCGCATCTGCAGTATTGAGAGTACCGAAAAGAGATTTGAAAGTGGATGGTGAACGCGTTTTTGTACCGGATGAACCTAAAATAGGACTGAACCTCTCAGAGGTGGTGCTAGGTTATGTCTACCCAAATGGCAACGCCATCTATGGACAAGTGATCGGTTCAGGAAAATATATCGCAAAGCATCTTACAGATCTAGACCCTGAGACCGGAGAAGGTCATCCGGATCTTGAGTGGACCCTTGGTGCTGAGGGTGTTGAAATTGAAGTGAATTTAAACACAGGAAAATATAAGATATTAAAAGCTGTTTGTTGCATCGATGTCGGCAAAGTAATTAGTCCGGCATTGGCAAGAGGACAGATTGTTGGCGGCATGGCAATGGGTATGGGTTATACAACCATGGAAGGATTCACTTTCAATGACAGGGGACAGGTCACCAATGGTGTTCTTAGAGATTATAAGATTATGCGCTATGGCGACGAACCGGAATATCAAGTCAAATTTCTCGAAACGCCTCAGCAAGATGGACCATATGGAGCGAGAGGTCTTGGGGAACAATCCGTAATCGGAATGCCTGGTGCGATCGCAAACGCACTTTCAAGAGCTGTTGGCAAAGGAATGAATCAGATTCCATTGACACCTGAGAAAGTTTGGAAGACATCTATGGAGGTGAAGAGATGATCGCATACAATCTTGATTATTTTAAACCAGAGACAACTGAAGAGGCGTATGAATGCATGAAAACTCTAAAAGAGGACAAAGTCAACGCGCTATATTATTCCGGTGGCACTGAGGTGATTACCAATCTCAGAAAGGGTGCGTCTAAAGCAGATGCGGTAATAGACCTGAAAGGAATTGTCGAAATGTCAGAAATCCTTGTCGAGGATGAATATTTCGTTGTTGGAGCAAATGTCCCGCTGAATGGGATGATAGAACATCCGGAACTGAAATCTATGATACCTATTCTGAATAAAATCGCTGATCATACAGTCAGAAATGCATTGACCATCGGGGGAAATATTTGTGGAAAATTGCCATTTAGAGAGGCTGTTCTCCCACTTTTGGCTTTGAATTCATTGGTAAAGTGGGTTGATGAGAGCGGAATTAAAGAATCATTGCTTAGAGATGTTTTTGATAAAAGATTGAAATTGCCACCGAATGCATTTTTGTATCAGATTATGATCCCAAGAAAAGCTGTTGGAAAGATGATGTCAAAGCGAATGGAAGCGCATACCGAAGTCGATTACCCGATTTTACATGTGGTGATGAGTGTTTCTGATACTGAAGTATTCGTTGGTTTATCCGGATTCGCGAGTTTTCCGGTTTATCAGCTGATACCAAGAAATGAGTACGACGAGTGGTCTGATCCGGTAGGTTCCATTGCTGGTTTGTTTGAAAAAGATGCCAAATCGGATGAGCGTGCCAGCAAGGAATACCGAGTTCATCTTTTAAAGAACCAAATCGCTTTGTTTACCGGAGGTGCATATGATTCATTATAGTGGAAATGTCAGTATTCAGTTGAATGTCAATCGTGAAATCCATGAAGTGGTTGTGATGCCTCAAGATACATTACTGAGAGTATTGAGAGAAAAGATTGGATACACAGGCCCTAAAGCGGGGTGTGAGAACGGAGATTGTGGAGCTTGTACGGTTTTGATGGATGGAAAACCTGTTAAGGCATGTCTCATGCTTGCAGTTGAAGCAGTAGGAAAAGAAGTATTGACCGTAGAAGGTCTTGAAGATACCGAGATTCAAAAGGCATTCATATCCGAAGGTGGATTCCAGTGTGGTTTTTGTACTGCTGGATTTCTTATGAACGCATTTGCATTGCTCGAGACAAATCCTGATGCAGACGAAGCGGAAAAGAAAGATTGGCTCAGTGCCAATCTATGCCGTTGTACTGGATACGAAGGTATAGAAAAGGCACTGACCCTCGCACAGAAGAACGTTCAGGAAAAAAATAGTAATAAAAGATAAGAAGAGCCCCTTTATGGGCTCTTCTTATCTTTTACGCGTAGTTACAATGTTTTGTGAAGCGAAACATTGGGAGTAGGTATGGTTCTCGAGAAGCGAAACTATACTAGCCACAAATGTCTATGTTCTAAACAGTACGATTGGAAACTTATTAGCGCCTCAGTATGACTTTACTCAGTGGCCTCTCGATAGAGGCTGGTTTTGTTTTGAACATTACAATTTATAGTTTCAAAATGGTCAATATATATAACTAAATTTGAAATACCAAAATGTTGTTACTTGAAAACTTTCTTCATCAATTCTTCAATATTTTTATTCATTTTCTTCAATTTATTATTCAATCTAGTGAAATAGCGAATAACTACGAATGTTATAACCATGAAAAGTAAAAGTAAAATTGAAGGAAGTACTACAACTAATAAAGGTGTATTACCTGAAATCGCGGTCGATATGTTCATTGAATTTTCTCCTAATTAATGATAAAGCCGTATGTTAATGGCTCAGAACCAGATACCGGTATATCTTTTATTATTAAATTAAACGTATATAGCCCATCTACAGAGCCCGTAGCACCATACCCGCCATTAGGTCTTGCAAATCGATTTGAAACCCAATCAATTTGAGTCCATTGCATCCCCATTGTATAGCCTGACAAATATGAAGTTACATTAAGTACAGAGTTAACACTAGCAGGTGTATACAATAATGACACATTATATTTAATGTTGATATTCATATAGTATGGTAATGGACTACCTACTTGCATTTTTACTGTGCTCATCCTGTCTTCACTTATAGGAGCATATGCCATAATACCAATGTTCTTTTGCGAGTTACTTAGTGTCTACTGATTAATATCCTATCGGTTGAAAATCATCAAATTTATTGTTGTAATTTCGTATTAGCAAAATTAG
>JAWSUW010000054.1:0-20475 GCA_033549245.1 Bacillota bacterium
CAAAGAATTTTGATAATTATATGAAGATCATAGATGTGCTGTCGAAACTCAAGATGAACCGTTCGGATGTTCTTTGTGCGCTTGGAGGCGGAGTCGTTGGTGATTTGGCAGGCTTTGCCGCGTCCACATATATGCGCGGAATGGAATTCGTTCAAATCCCCACGACGTTACTTGCGATGGTGGACAGCAGTGTGGGTGGAAAAACGGGAATTAATCTTCAGTCGGGTAAAAATAGAATTGGCACATTTTATGAGGCCAATCATGTCTACAGAGATCCCACTTTTTTGAATACATTGCCAAAAGAAGAAGTTTCAAATGGATTTGCAGAAATTATAAAATACGCCATAGGTTTTGATCGGGGTCTTGGAGATCTGCTTGATCAGATCAATATGGATTCAATGAATGATATGGATCTTATTATGAAAATCGTAGAAATTTGTGTTGAGATCAAACAATATATAGTGAAGCAGGATGAAAAGGACAAAGGAATCAGGCAACTTTTAAATTTCGGTCACACGATAGGACATGCCATTGAATCCTATTATAATTATGAAGGTTTAAGTCATGGTCAGGCTGTAGCCATAGGAATGGCCATGAAACTTAAATTGGCGCTTGATGAGAAGCTCATCTCGGATATGGAATTTCACACATGGATGAAGCGCATTCTCAAATTCGGACTTCCGGTGAAGTTGGAACAGAACTGTGATTTATGCAAAATTTTGGAACGCATGAGTTATGATAAAAAAGCGAGCGGCCAAAATATCAGGTGGATTGAGATTCGAAAGTTCGGCGAACTTAAAGTGGTCGAAAACAGTATGGATGTCCTTATGAAAAAACTAGGCTGCACGAATGAATCTTATAGTGTGATTATTGAGCCTATGAAACTGAAAGGAGCAGTGTCCATTCCACCTTCAAAAAGCCTGAGCCATAGAGCCATCATTTGTGCAGGTTTATCCGAACAGGTTTCAGTCATAGGTCCGCTATCCGAGTCGGTTGATATTCAGGCGACACTTGATGCCATGACGAAATTTGGAGCGGATATCACACGCATCAAGAAGGAACGACTAGGTGCCTTCTATCAAATCTGCAATGAGAAAATTGGAGATTACTATAAAACGAGAAAACCTGTGATCCATGAACCACTGACTATTGAATGCCATGAATCCGGTTCCACTTTGAGATTCTTGATTCCGTTCACATTTTTAACATCAAGGACAGTTATGTTCACAGGCGAGGGACGACTTGTCAAAAGACCTCTAGGACCCTACTACGATTTATTTGATCGAAAAGGAATGAAGTATGAAACGAGTTCGGGAGAACTGCCGTTGACCCTCCATGACAGTTTCAACCCTGGTAGATACGATTTGCCTGGAAACGTGAGCTCTCAATTCATAACGGGACTGTTGATGACCTTGCCGCTTATGAATGATGATTCTGAAATCCACATTACAACAGATTTGGAGTCTGGACCCTACATCGATCTGACGATAGAAACTATGAAAAAGTTCAATATAGAAATTGAACATTCATCGGAAAATGTTTATCATATTCCTGGGAACCAAGTCTATAGTGCAGCGGATCTTACTCTTGAAGGGGATTATTCACAAGGTGCATTTTGGCTTGTTGCCAATAGCATAGGCAGCAATGTGGATGTGGAGGGTCTAGAGCCTTTATCTTTACAGGGAGATCGTGTCATCACTGCCATGATTGATGCGTTCGATCTTGAGCCTAATGAAGACTCAAGACGTGAGTTCGATATATCACAGTGCCCGGATCTGTTGCCTATTCTAGCTGTGAAGGCTGCACTTACAAAAGGGTTGACCGTATTTGAGAATGGGGAACGAGTCAGACTCAAGGAGTCAGATAGAATTCATGCAATGGCGGTTGAGCTCGAAAAAATGGGTGCAGATATTGTTGAAACTTCAGATGGTCTGATGATCAAAGGTGTCGATTGTCTGGAAGGTGCCACAGTCTCATCTTGGAATGATCATCGGATCGCTATGGCACTGGCCATTGCGGCAACTTGTGCAGTGGGGCAGGTACGCATTGAAGGTGCGGATTGTGTGACCAAGTCCTATCCTGAGTTTTGGGAAGATTATAAAAGAGTTGGAGGAAGTATCGATGTCGAGCCAATATGGAAAACTATTTAAAATCAGTTTGTATGGTGAATCCCATGGAGAGAGTGTCGGTTGCGTTATAGACGGACTACCACCTGCTATTGTGATTGATTTTGGTTTGATTCGTGTACGACTCGATCAGAGGAAGCCCGATTCATCTGGATTGACGACAAAAAGAGACGAAACCGATGAGTATGAAATCCTGAGTGGCGTCTATAATGGAAAAACGACTGGAACTCCGTTGTGTGTTCGTTTCGCCAATAGAGATCAAAAATCATCCGATTATCTGGAATCAGGACAAGTCTATAGACCAGGACATGCGGATTATACAGGCTCCATAAAATATGAAGGCGCTAATGATCCACGAGGTGGTGGTCATTTCTCTGGAAGATTGACTGCACCAATTGTATTTGCAGGAGCGATTGCAGAACAAATATTAATGACAAAAGGCATTGAGGTCATTTCCCAGCTCGTATCCGTAGGAACTTTACAAGGAAGAACACTTGAAGAAATGGATGATCGAGCGGTGAAACTTATCGATAAGTTGAAATATGCCATCCATCCTGATCACTCTGAAGAGTTTATGGAAGAGATTCGTAAAACGGGTGATCATGGGGATTCAGTAGGTGGTGTTGTGGAAACTATGATTACGGGTGTGAAAGCGGGTTTGGGAGAGCCGTTTTTTGATAGTTTGGAAAGTACACTTGCACATGGTTTGTTTTCGATACCCGGTGTAAAAGGTGTGAGCTTTGGTGCCGGGTTTGGCCTATCAAGGATGAACGGTTCTGTAGCCAATGATCGATTCCTTAAAAACAGCAAAGGCGATGTGATCACTGCAACCAATCGTAACGGTGGTATCAATGGTGGCATAAGCAATGGGATGCCGATCAAATTTGACTGTGCGATCAAACCGACGCCATCCATTGCGATGGAGCAGGAAACACTTGATTTTGATACGTTTGAAACATCGGTGCTAAAAATAAAAGGTCGACATGACCCTTGTGTTGCTCTGAGGGCGGTCCATGTAGTTAGGGCAATTGCGGCTATCACCATTTGCGATCAAATCTTTATTGGCAGAGGTATAAGTGGCAATGTATAAAAAATATGGTCTTTTGGGAGCAAATATAGCTTATAGTTTTTCTCCCGATCTTCACAACCAGATGTTTCAGCTCGCTGGAATCAAAGCTGAATATTCACTGATAGATATCCCCAGAGATGAGTTTGGTCTGGATGTGGTTTCAAAAGCTGTGGAGTCTTATTCGGGGTTTAATGTGACGATTCCATACAAAGAGGCAATCTTAGGATTCCTGGATGAAGTGGATGAGAGAGCCCGAAAAATCGGGGCAGTAAATACTGTGGTTTTAGAGGATGGGAAATGGAAAGGCTACAATACAGATTATGACGGGTTTATATTTCTTTTCAATCAACTGAATCTATCGTGTAGAAGAGCCGCAATAATTCTTGGTACAGGCGGTGCCGCGAAAATGGTTTATCAAGCGCTTGTCGATCTCGGATTTGAAAACATTATGGTAGTTACGAGATCAATGGATAGCGAATTGTCTTATTTCAAGAAAGCAAAATGTCTGGACTATGCTGAACTTGAAGCGGGTAACAAAGCCTCTGATCTTTTGGTCAATTGTACACCCCTCGGCATGAGCACTCATGTGGATGTCATGCCAGTATCGAGTGAGTTCATCAGTCGTCAAGGCGCTGTGCTTGACCTCATTTATAATCCACCCGAGACAAGGCTGATGCATGAGGCCTCGAAGCTAGGAATAAAAGTGCTAGGTGGTCTTGATATGTTGATTGTCCAGGCTCTTGAAGCGGAAAGACTTTGGACTGGCAGGGAGATGAATGTTGAAAACAATAGAACGATCCTTATGGGGATGTTCAGATAGTGTACAGAAAAATGTACATTATTTGAACATCCTTTGTTTTATAAATGAACAACTTTTGTATCATCATGCAACCAACGTTGAAAATGGGTTGTTTAGAATCCTTTTGGAATACAACCGATTTTGGCATAGGAATTGCTTAATATTAGAATGAACGACAATTGGCTTTATAAATTTGATCAAACGAGGTGAAGTGAGTGAGTACTTTTTTACAAGTCATATTCAGAAGCTTGGAAACCGGAAGTTTGTACGCATTGGCCTCTTTAGGCATAATCATTGTATTCAGGACTTCCAATATAACGAATTTCTCACAGGGTGCTGTGGCGATGTTCAATACCTTTGTAGTCACCTATTTTTTTAATTCTATGGGATGGCCACTTTGGATGGCAATCATCGCGGGTGTCATCAGCGCCATCATAGTCGGGCTGCTGATAGACCTTGTGATCATCAGACATACCAGGAAAGTATCACCTGTGGCGAAGCAGATTGTCACACTCGGTATGGTCATGATTGTTCTAGGTATAGCACCGATGCTCTTTGGAGTCGACCCACTTAGACTGCCAAGACTTATTGAAAATGGAAATATATCCATACTGGGTGCGGATATCTCCTATAATGGACTATTTAATATAGTGTTTGGCATTGCAATCATGGCGACACTTTTTTACATCTTGCAAAAAACAAAAGTGGGGCTGGCAGTTAGGGCGACTGCATCGAATGAGTACACAGCAAAACTTATGGGCGTGCCTACAAAGACGGTGACCATGGGGGCATGGGCTGTCGCTGGCATACTGGGAGTACTTTCAGGAGTCATGGCGGCACCGATGACATCGGTGACACTAAACTTGATGGATGAGATCCAAATCAACGCACTCATTGCAGTGGTTCTTGGTGGTTTTCAAACGTTTTATGGACCGGTTATTGGTGCATACATCATCGGAATCAGCAGAAATCTTTTGCTCTATTATGGCTCATCAGTATGGGGCGGGCAAATCCTGTATATTCTGATCCTTGTTTTCCTGGTCTTTAGGCCTTATGGACTCATCGGTAAAAAAATCATTAAGAAAGTATAGGTGGAGAGATGAAAACAAAATTTAACTGGCTGAGGAATCCATATCTTCAATTCCTATTGTTTGGAGTGTTGCTGGCAATGGTCCCTGTACTTGCAAAAATGGGCATTTTCAAGGTGAGCTATATCACAACACTCGGTGGTGCTTTCATATTTGCCATCGCCGCACTTGGACTGAACATCCTACTAGGATATTCAGGACTTATATCTCTTGGAACAGCAGGCTTTATGGGACTCGCGGCATATCTTTCCGCTTATGCTACCATGGATTTGAATTTACCTTTTGAAGTTGCGATTTTCCTGGCGATACTGATCCCGACACTCATAGGAGTTATGGTCGGACTTGTATCACTGAAAATTGAAGGCATATATCTTGCGATTGCAACACTTGCCGTGTCGGAAGTCATGAGAAAGACTTTTGAGGAATTCGACTTCTTTACAGGCGGATTCAGTGGAAAGACAGCCAATTATCCGACACTCCTTGGTACGTTTGAACTTGATCGGGCTACCATGTATTATTTTATCGTGTTTGTGCTGATATTGATTATGATATTGACTCATAATATGGTCAACGGCAGACTTGGCAGAGCGCTCAATGCCATGAGGGGCAGCGAGGCGGCATCCCAGGCAATGGGCGTCAACCTTCTGAATCATAGACTGATTGCTTTTGCACTGGCAACTATCTATGCGAGTGTTGCGGGTGTACTATATGTACATTTTATCAAGTACTCTTATCCCAGTATCTGGTCACTGAAGTTGTCTCTTGACTTCCTTGCAATGATTATCATAGGCGGACTCAGATCGATTTATGGTACTTTGCTTGGAGCTGTCATTGTTTTTGCGGTACCTGACCTTTTTCTGAAACAATTGCCTTACTTCAATCAGTTGTCTTATATTCTCAACGGGATACTGATCATACTGGTCATCATATTCTATCCACATGGGTTGATTTATGCTGGACATGACATAAAAAGAGCATTCAATAAATTGAGAAAGGGAGCAAAGTGATATGCATAACAATGAAGTGGATATGAATGGTCTTGTTCTGAAAATTGAAGAGCTATCCATTGCGTTCGGTGGACTTAAAGCAGTTGACGGACTCTCTTTTGAAATTAAGGAAAACGAGGTTTTCGGTCTGATTGGTCCAAACGGAGCCGGGAAGACGACTGCCTTCAATTGCATCACACAATTTTACAAACCGGATTCCGGTGCGATTTATTTTAAGGATAGAAAAGGGCAAACTCAAAATCTTCTTGATCATGGCGTCCATGAAATCATAGAGTTGGGACTGGTGAGAACTTTTCAGAACGTTGAATTGATCCGAGAACTCAGTATCATAGACAACGTTTTGATCGGTGCACATACAGATTTTAAAGCAACGATATTTTCACAGGCTTTCAGATTTCCAAAAGCAGTTAAGGAAGAACGGGAAATGCGCGCAAAAGCTTACAAGATTCTAGAGACACTTGGGATCGAAGATCGAGCCAATCTTCCTGTAGGTGGTCAACCCTACGGTATCCTTAAAAAAGTTGAATTTGCCAGATCTTTGATTTCAAACCCGAAGCTGATTATACTGGATGAGCCGGCTGCCGGTCTCAACGATGTGGAAACCATCGAACTGGCAAGCAGAATCAGAAAAATTCGTGATGAACTCGGTTGCTCAATTTTGCTGGTGGAACATGATATGCGCCTGGTGATGGACGTTTGCGACGGAATATGTGCCATATCATTTGGAAAGTTCCTGGCTAAAGGCACGCCTAAAGAAATCAAAGAAAATAAGGCAGTACAAGTCGCCTATTTGGGAATCGAGGTGGATCATGACTAGAAGTAGTAAAAAAACGGCTCTCTCGGTCAAAAATCTGGTCGTCAGGTATGGAGCCATTGAAGCACTCAAAGGGATTGAAATTGAGGTCAAAGAGGGTGAAATCGTAGCATTGCTCGGTGCAAATGGAGCAGGTAAGACCACAACTCTCAGGACGTTATCAGGACTCATTGAATCAGCAGGGGGATCGATTGAATATTATGACAAAGAAATTTCAAAGGTGGAGCCAGAGAAAATCGCAGCCATGGGAATCGCACAGTCGCCAGAAGGCAGACAGGTGTTCAGGGACTTCACAGTTGAGGAAAATCTTAAAATAGGATCATTCACATTAAAAGACAAGAAACAGATCCAGAAGAACTTTGAAACTGTCTATCGTTATTTTCCTGTACTTGAGGAAAGAAAGAATCAAGTGTCCTCGACACTTTCCGGCGGTGAGCAGCAAATGCTTGCAATTGCCAGAGCACTGATGAGCAGTCCGAAGATCCTGCTTCTCGATGAACCTTCACTAGGACTTGCACCACTTATAGTTCAGGGCATCATGTCCATAGTGGAAGAAATCAAAGCAGCGGGAACAACTGTGATCATCGTAGAACAAAATGCGGCTCAAACCCTTAAGATTGCGGATTATGCTTATGTATTGGAACTCGGGCAGATCAAGATGCATGGGGAAGCGGAAAAACTCAAGAATGATCCACAACTGATCGAAGCGTATCTTGGAGCACACTAATATGGTATTTGATCGAATATGTTTCGATCTGATATAGTGCATCAAAACTAGAGGAGGAAATTTATATGAAAAGAATTTTAGCACTTTTATTAGTATTCGTATTGGTGTTTTCTGTAGCAGGCTGTGCTAAGGAAGAACCTACAGCAGCTGTTACACCAACTGATGGCGACGCAACTGAAGCACCGGCACCTGCACCGGAACTGGAATGGGCTCAGGGAATCACAGACACTGAAATCGTTGTGGCCAACTCAGCTGCGACTTCAGGAGCCTTCGCACCTGTAGGAGTACCTTTCAATGCAGGAATTGAAGCCTATTTCGGTATGATCAACGAGCAAGGTGGTATTCAAGGTAGAGATCTCGTCTTCAAGCACACAGATGATGAGTTTGACCCGATCAAAGGAAAAGCGGCGCTTTCAAGTATGGTAGAAGATGAAAAAGTGTTTGCGATAGTTGGTCATTTTGGTACACCTGTAGTTGCTGCAACACTAGAGGACTTAAAGAGCTATGGCATTCCAGCGGTTTACTTTGCAACTGGTATTGGACAACTTTACAATGACAATGCTGTAGGCGATGAAAGAAACATATTCCCTGTTCAACCAATTTACAAGACAGAAGGCAAAATAATGGTCGCACGTGCTGTCGGTGACTTTGAAGCTAGTAAAATTGGTGTCATCTATACTAACGATGACGCTGGAAAAGACCTCTTATGGGGCGCTGAAAACATGGCAGCTGAACTTGGTGTGGAACTTGTGATTCAACAGGTTGCAGCTGGTGCGACTGATGTATCTTCAGCAGTTACATCTATAAAAGATGCAGATGTGGACTTTATAATAGGTGCGGCGATTCAAGCTACGATTCCTACAATTCTTAAGGAACTTGCAGCACAAAACGTGAACAAAGATGTCATCACGACTTATGTCAACGTATCTCCTGTAATCGCACAAGGAGTAGTCAATGAAATCGCAGGAAAATTTGATGTTTACGGCAATGGTTGGGTATCATTTGAAGGCGAAAGAGCGCTTGCTCTTGAAGAGTTTGCAAAGTACACTGTTGGTTACGAGACAAATGTCTATGCTATGACCGGTTGGATTGCGGCACACTTCTTCGTTGAAGGTCTTAAAAGAGTAGATGGCGTCATCACTTGGGATACCTATATGGATGCTCTAGAATCCGCACCGATTGTGAACCCGTTTGGTGGAGAGATTGATTTTGGTAACGGACTCAGAGCCGGTACACAAGAAATGAATCTTTCAAAAATCAGCCATGACAATCTTGATGGTGAATGGCTTGAAGTCAAACCACTCCAATCAATAGATTCAATTATCAACTGATATGGTATAATGATATCGATGAAAGGGGAATCGCTGAGTCGATTTCCCTTTTATTGGTTAAGTCATGAAAGTAGGTCATAAGATGAAAGAATTTGAATTTAAAAAAATACAGGTAAGAAATGAAGTCTTGGCATATAGAGAAGGTGGCAAGGGAGAGAGAAATCTTTTATTGATTCATGGCAATATGTCTTCATCGCTTCATTTCGATAAACTGATGGATGAGCTTTACGACGACTTTAAGATTTTTGCGGTGGACATGAGAGGTTTTGGTCATTCGTCTTATCATGAGCGTTTTGACAGTTTGAAAGATCTCAGTGAAGATCTTGAATTTTTCGTGGATAAACTCAGACTGAAAGATATTGAAGTGGTGGGCTGGTCCACCGGTGGCGGTGTGGCAATGCAATTCGCATGCGACAACCCAGATTTGGTGAAAAGAATCGTTTTACTTGAAAGTGTCGGCATCAAAGGATACCCTATGTTTAAAAGGGATTCAAATGGTGGGCCGCTTCTCGATCAATTGCTTATGACGAAAGATGAAATTGAAATGGATCCTATCCAAGTTGCTCCAGTCTTGAGAGCTCTTGAGTCCGGAGATGCGAAATTTTATAAGATGCTTTGGAATATGGCAATCTATACTGCTGGAAACACACCTGATGATGACGATTTTGACCGATATATCAAAGAGATGCTTATGCAAAGAAATCTTGTGGATGTGGATTATGCACTCACCAGATTCAATTTATCCGGTGAACATAACGGCTATTCACTAGGTACAAATGAGATATCAAAAATAAAGTGTCCAGTTGTCGTTGTTCAGGGAGATAAAGATCTGGTAGTCCCTATGACCATGGCCGAAGGCATCTATGATGCCCTTAAACCAAACGCCAGACTTGAAATACTAGAAAACTCTGCTCACAATCCAATGGTGGACAGACTTGATAAAGTTGTTGAAATCATTAAGGGGAACTAGCATGGCATTTTTGAAAACAAATAACGGAAAAGTGTATTATGAAGTTCATGGTGAAAGTGCAAAAACATTGATGATCCTCAATGGCATCATGATGAGCAGTGCAAGCTGGAAACCGTTTCTCACTTATCTTCTAAATCACGTGAAAGTGGTTCTTGTCGATTTTTTCGACCAGGGGAAATCAGAATATTTGGATGCTGATTACGACCAAACCATTCAGTCTGAACTCGTGAGTGATATCATCAATGGACTGAACCTTAAGTCGGTGACTCTTCTTGGGATATCCTATGGTGGAGAAGTGGCTATGAATTTTGTGACACGATATCCAGGAGTGATAGAAAATTTGATTCTAGCCAATACGACGGCTTATACGGGGAAACAACTGAAAGCAATTGGTGAGAACTGGATTCATGCGGCCTCTACCTATGATGGCAAGAAATTTTTTAGTGCAACCATTCCACCTATCTATTCCACAGGATTCTACGAATCAAGGGCGGATTGGTTGGAGGCTAGAGAAAAAATGTTTGATCAATTGTTTGACGATAGATGGTACGAGGGATTCATCCGTCTGGTTCGAAGTGCTGAGTCCCATGATGAACGGGAAAATTTGAAGTATATCAATGTACCTACACTAGTCATTGGAGCAAGTGAGGATATCATCACGCCATTATCTTGTCAAAAAGAGATTGTCGAGAACATCCCGGATTCAAAATTTCTTGTGATAGAAAATTGTGGTCATGCATCAATGTATGAAAAACCAACCGAATTTTTCAGTAGTGTCATCGGGTTTGTCTATACAGCAGGTAACACCTTCAAAATATAAAAAAATTCACCCATTCGGGTGTTTTTTTTTGTGTATGTCACCAAAACTTAATATTATGAACGTATAACTTAGTGAAAACAATTATGGGACTTCAGTGATATAATGAAACATAATGTCATGCATAATCATCATTGGAGGATTAGATGGATTCAATATCTGCGAAAGAAGCCAAGATAGATCCCGTATCTAGAGAGGTTTTTATAAAAGAACACATTCCATTTGTAATTTACACGGTTTCATCTGTCACGGGAAGATACATAAGCACAGAAAATGATATGGAATATTCAATTGGCCTTGAAGCCTTGAATAATGCCATAGATGCTTATGATGGATCAACAAGTAAATTTGAGACTTTTGCTACTACAGTCATCAAAAATAGAGTCATTGATTTTTTGAGAAAAGAGAATCGAAAAGGCTATCAGCTTTCAGAATCGGATGTCATGGAAGCCATCATGGATGAGAGTGATTCAGTGGATATGCGCATGGAAATCGCTGAATTCACCGAGCATTTGAAAAAATTTGGTTTCACATTCGATGATCTGGTGGATGTCAGTCCAAAGCATGTGGATTCAAGGAAAAGGGCAATCAGGCTTGGC
Source organism: Bacillota bacterium (assembly GCA_033549245.1). GTDB lineage: Bacteria > Bacillota > Clostridia > Peptostreptococcales > Acidaminobacteraceae > Fusibacter_D. The sequence goes on from JAWSUW010000054.1 coordinate 11,348, forward strand.
ATGAGGATTTCTGAAAATGAAAATTTCATGACTTATATCTATAAGGAACTTAAATTGCCGGTTTCAAATATTGTCAAGTTGTTCAAAGAGAGTAGAAGATTTGTATATTTACACAATAAGTATATTTTATCAATAGCAGTGATTTTCGATAAAGACTATTCCATCATAAAAGAGTGGATCGGAGATGTGATAAGGGGTGATGAGTATGAGAGCCAATAAAGGCAAAATAATGGAAATATTAGAATCTCATGCAGTGGTTATGACTAGTGATGGCCATTTCAACCGCATCAAAAGAAAAGACTCCATGAGAATCGGAGCTGATGTGATTTACACATCTAGTGATTTAGTGGAAAAACCTTCCTCAAAAAAGGGATGGGTCTTTGGTTTGAAGGCGCAAGTTGCCGTTGCCATGTTTGTATTGCTCACACTTGTTATGTCACAAATCGCTATGCCGGCTGCATATGCCGTCGTTTCACTGGATATCAATCCGAGTCTTCAAATCACTGTGGATGAATCCAGAAAAGTCGTAGGCATTGATCCGATGAATACCGAGGCCGATGAACTGCTTGAAGCTTACGTGATTGGTGAGGACAAGGATCTCCATGCAGTCATCAACGAGCTCATTAAACTATCGAATACCATGGGTTATCTGACAAGTGAGAACCATAATGTGATTCTCGCAACCGCACTGGTTGATAGAAAAAATTCCAAATCCAGCTCAAATGAGCTTATGACTGAAATTTTGGATGCAATTGAAGAGACCGAATACACTTTCGATTTCACTTTGGTGTCCACAGTTCGAGAAGCGAGTGAACTTAAGAATGCGAAAAGTGAAGGATTGTCACTGGGCCGTTATGCTATGGCCAAAGAAAACTTCTTACCACCAGGTCAAGAGAAAAAGATGGAGGAACCAGTAGAATTAGAACCGGTTGCTCTTGATGCAGAACCTCAAATTGAAGAGGAAGAAAAACCTACTATACCACCTGGACAAGAGAAAAAAGTTGAAGAAAACAAAAGTATAGATAACGAAAAACCTGTCCCACCAGGACAAGCGATCAAAGAACAAAATACACCATCCAAGTTTGTAATCACCGAAAAGAAAGCGACACAGTCTAATGATAACAAAGGCAATGGAAAAAACAAAGGTGGCGGAAAAGGCAATTGATTTGATGTGCTCCAGAGTAAATCTGTGATATAATATTGAAAGATTACTGACTGGAGACATACAAATGAAAAATAAATTCGCAAGAAATTTAGGAATATTAGGCATCATCGGCATATTGATCAAAATCATTGGGGCACTTTATCGTGTCCCTCTTGCTGTGTTTATGACAGAAGATGCGGTAGCATATTATTCGCTCGCATACCCGTGGTACAACATGTTGATTGTTCTCTCATCAGCTGCGATACCTGCTGTAATTGCAAAATTGACGGCTGAAGCCGTTGCGAACGATGACATCTCATCGGGGCTTGACGTTTTGTCCGTAGCAAAAATGCTGATGAATTTTTTTGGTCTGTTTACAGCGCTTTTTCTTATTGGGTTTGCAAAAATCATATCTGGAGCTCTGGGGTTCCCGGAAAGTACTTATTCATTTTATGTACTTGGAGTTGCCTCGTATTTTGTGGCGATCAATGCGAGCTATAGGGGCTTCTTTCAAGGTGAACAGAGACTGCAGATCTATGGTGTGTCGCAACTGATTGAACAGATCGGTCGAGTGACTTTTGGACTGGCGCTTGTAGTCATATTTGCAGGATTGTCTTTAGGTGACAGCATGCTGGCTGCCGCTGGAACATCAGGAGCAGCTTTCGGAGCTCTATCCAGTTGGGCATATGTAGTAGTCAAGTTCAGGAAATTTCATCCTGGAGGAAAACATAAAGTAAAAGATGTTCGTGCGGTGATGAAGAAAATTGGAAAATTGGTGTTGCCACTTGCTATGGGCGCTTCAATCATGCCGTTGCTTTCCATGATCGATGGGGTGCTTGTAATCTGGAGACTCGGTCAAATAGGATACGCCGCCGAATCGGCGATCATGTATTCTTTTGTATCATTCTATTCCGCACCGATCATCAACTTGTCACAAGTTGTATTTTCAGCACTTCAGGTGAGTTTGCTTCCAATGGTGACTAAAAGTTTCACGAGACGAAGTCCGGAACTGTCCCATCAGATTCAGTTCGGCATTTTGCTTTCAGTTCTGCTAGGTCTTCCAATGGGGCTTGGCATAGCGGCATTTTCTGAACAAATATTACTTTTCCTATATCCATCAAAAGTTGATATTGCAATGGGTGCGGCATCGGTGTTATCAATTCTCGGGCTCTCGATCGTATTTCTATCGCTTTATCTGGCTACGACGAGCATCTTGCAAGGACTCAATGAATACAAGAGACCTGTCAGACACCTTTTGATCGGAGCAATTGTGAAAGTAATAGCCGCTTATGTGTTGATCGGTACGCCATCAATAAACATCAATGGTGCAGCGATCTCAACTTTGCTTGCATACGCTGTGGCGGCTGTACTGAATCTGTGGCGGGTTTATAGTATTCAGCCACCAGATTATCAGACCATGAAGAAAATCGGGCTCACGCTACTCAGCAACGCTCTGATGATCATATCCGCGACAAGTTTGTTTGGAAGACTCGAAGGAACGCTTCCTATGAGACTGAATTTGCTGGTTTCAATATTTGCGGCAGTACTGGTTTATGTGGTGTCCATTTACTTGTTCAAGGTGATCATTAAACAGGATTTTGAAAATTTAGGTCAAAGTTAAGCAAAAAAAAGAACTTGCGAAAGCAAGTTCTTTTTTTTATAACATAGCGAGCATAAGCTCTCTTATGACTTTACATGCCGTTGCCGTACTGACACCGGTTTGGTCGTAATGAGGAGATAATTCCACCACATCGGCTCCAATGATATTGAGACCGGTGATGGTTTTCAGAATCTTGATCATATCACCAAAGAAAATTCCACCTGGTTCAGGCGTGCCTGTTCCGGAAAAAATAGAAGGATCGAAAACATCAAGATCAATGGTGATGTAAACCGGTTCATCGCTTCCAATAGAGTTTACAACAGACTCCAGGGTTTCATAACCGAATTTTTCGAGATGGGTATGAGATTTCGCCCATTCGAATTCTGCTCTTTCGCCAGAACGAATTCCGAACTGGAAAATAGTTCCGTCGCCCATGAAGTCCCAAGAGCGTCTGATGACAGCGGAGTGGGAAAGCGGTTCGCCCATATATTGGTCACGAAGGTCTGCATGTGCATCAAAGTGCAATAGTTTCATGTTAGGATATTTCTTGTATGCCGCTCGGATTGAGCCAAGTGAAACGAGATGCTCACCACCGATCAGAAAAGGCTTTTTTCCTGCGCTGAGAATTTCTGTAGTTGTATCTTCAATCATTTGAAGTGATTTTTCAGCATTACCAAAAGGCAAATCCAGATTGCCTATATCGGTGAGTGCGTAATCAGTCAAATCCTTTTCATTGTACGGGCTATAGGTTTCCAGACCGTAGGAATCCATTCTGATATAATCCGGTGCAAAACGCGTACCGGGCCTGAATGAAGTCGTGGAGTCAAACGGTGCTCCGAAAATAATGAGTTCTGATTCTTCAAATGAGGAATCGCAACCTATAAAAGTATGGATATTCGAATGCATTCTATGCTCCTATTCTTCAAGCATCTTCTTTACGAAAGTAGGGAGTGCGAAACACCCTAAATGTAAGTCAGTGTTGTAGTATTTGGTTTCAAGACCAAGCTTTGTCCATGCCTCTGGATTAAAATCCTTGATAGGATCGAGTCTTTTTGAAGCAAAACCAAACAGCCAATGTCCTGATGGGTACGTAGGCATATGGAACTGATAAACCTTACTAATTGGAAAAATCTTTTTGATCTTTGAGTGTGAACGCTTCATTTCGCGGGCGTAGCCTGGGTAATAAGGGCTCTCGTGCTGGTTGATCAAAATGCCGTTTTCAGAAAGAGCGGCATAACAATCGTTGTAGAAGGCTTCAGAAAAAAGACCTTCACCAGGACCGATTGGGTCTGTTGAATCTACTAATATCAAATCGTAGACATTTTCTTTGCCATGAATGAATTTCAATCCATCTTCAAAATAGAGACTTACTCTAGGATCGGTAAGTTTTGAGGCTGTAATCGGAAGGTATTTCTCACAGGCGCGAACGACCATTTCGTCGATTTCGACCATATCAATCTTCTCGATGTGAGGATATCTTGTAAGTTCTCTTACTGTACCGCCGTCACCACCACCGATGACAAGAACGCGCTTGATATCAGGGTTAGTTGCCATTGCAACATGAGTAATCATATCATGATAAACGAATTCGTCTTTCTCGTTGACCATCATGAGACCGTCAAGTGTGAAAAATGTGCCGAATTCCTCAGATTCAAAGAAATCAATTTGTTGAAAAGGGCTCGTTTCAGAGTAAAAGTGTTTTTTTACCTTAATTGAAAAATCAACGGTATCCGTGTGTTTTTCTGTGTACCAAAGTTCCATTTTTACCTCCTTAGTCACTTAATGACTTTAATGGTGTTTGCTTCTGGATCTTCCATGCCGGTGATAATACCATGGGAAGATTTGAAAAGCTTGATTTGTTCGATGACGGAAGCATTGATGAGTTCGCCGTAACTGACGACAGGTATACCTGGGGGATAACTCATCAGTGATTCACCGCTGATTCTTCCGGCGGTGTCCTCGAGAAGGACAACGTCCTTTTCCGCGTAGAATGCCTCTCTTGGTGTTAATACCACTTCAGGGTAATGTAAATCTATTTTTTTATATTCGATTCGCTCACCATGGAATTTTGATTGGATATCTGTGAGTGCATCAATCAGTGCATCCACGTGATCATAATCATCTCCAAGGCTTAAAATAGCTAGAGAGTTGAATATGTCACCGGTTTCCATTTGGATATTGTATTCGTCCCTTAGCAAATCGTAGAGTTCCATACCGTTGAGACCCATATTTCTAGTGGTCACACTGAGCTTTGTAGGGTCGAAATTGAATATGCCCGGATTTCCGATGGATTCACGTCCGATAGCATAACAACCGGGAATCTCATTGATTTTCTTTCGTGCGTATTCCGCCACTTCAATAATATGATCAAGCATGGCTTCTCCATGAAGTGCGAGTTGTTTTCTGGCGACATCCAGTGAACCCATAAGCAAATAGGATGGACTCGTGGTCTGCATGAGGTTGATGACTTTACGGACGTAATGGCCGTCAATCACTCGGTCGTTGACGAGAAGCGCTGAACTTTGTGTCAATGAACCTCCTGTTTTATGAAGACTGACTGCAGAAACATCCGCACCAGCCTGCATACCACTGAGTGGAAATGAATCATTGAAGTGAAAATGTGTGCCGTGAGCCTCGTCGACGAGAACCAACATATCTCTTGAATGGCAATATTCAACAACGGCCTTCAAATCACAAACTGCACCATAATAGGTCGGGTTGATGATGAACACTGCTTTTGCATCAGGGTGAGCTGTATAAGCTTTTTCAAGGGATTCAAGTGTGATGTTATGTGAGACACCCATCTCTTCGTCGATTTCAGGTTCCATATATACCGGAAGCGCGCCACATAATATGAGAGCGTTGATGGCTGATTTGTGTACATTTCGTGGAAGAATAATCTTGTCTCCACTTCGGACAGCAGCCATGATCATAACCTGAACGGCGAATGATGTGCCGTTGACTATAAAATATCCGTGGTCTGCACCGAATGCGTCTGCAAGCAAAGCTTCAGCATCTTTGATAACTCCTATAGGGTTGCCTAGAAAATCCAGGGGCTTCATGGAGTTGACATCCAGCTCAAGCATGGCGTCGCCAAAATAATCTTTATATTCCTTCAGTCCTCGGCCATGTTTGTGACCAGGAACGTCAAATGGAATCACTTTGCGATCTCTGTATTCTTGCATGGCTGTAAAGACAGGTGTTTTTTTATGATCGAACATTTATAACCTCCTTTTACAGGGTGTTTTAGATTTTGCTGATGTTTCTTCCATAATAGATTTCTGCCATTTCCTTTTTGAGTTTTGTCATGATCTCTCTTTGGTCTTTAGGTGGCAGTTCATCTTTGGACACAGCAAAAAGATAGTTGTTGAGTTCAAAATCCTTCAACATCATTTTGGTGTGGAATATATTTTCCTGATAAACGTTGACGTCAATCAACTGATATTTGTTCAGGGTTCTTTTGGCAATATAATTTTGGATGGAATTGATGTTGTGGTCTATGAAAAGTTTTTGACCAGTGGCATCTCTTGTAAATCCTCTTACTCTATAATCTGCAGTGATGATGTCCGAGTCAAAGCTGTCAATCAGATAATTGAGTGCTTTAAGTGGAGAAATCTGGCCACATGTGGAAACATCGATATCCACTCTGAACGTGCTGATGCCGTTTTCAGGATGATATTCAGGATATGTGTGGACAGTCAAGTGACTTTTGTCAAGGTGTCCTACAACATGCTGCGGCACGTTGACCAAAACGCCTTTGTTGCAAGATGGATCAACAGCTTCATCCGGTACTTCCTCTTCGGAAATAAGTATGGTGACGCTTGCGCCCTGTGGATCATAATCTTGCTTGGCAACATTCAGTACATGTGCACCAATCATTTTGGTGACATCCTGTAGTATGTTCGTCAAACGCTCTGAATTGTATTGTTCATCGATATATTCGATGTATTTGATTCGATCTTCTGTTGTTCGCGTATAACAAATGTCGTAAATGTTGAAGCTCAATGTCTTTGTGAGGTTGTTGAAACCATGGAGTTTGATTTTTTTATAACCTTTCAATTTAAACCCTCCTTAAACCTAATCCATTTCAAGCGTAAGCAAATGCATCCGTTACTTAATACTTAAAATATTAACCGGTAAGTATACTAATACTGTTTTTTACACAAGTACAATTATAACAGAAAAACATAGAAATACTAGTGTTTTATCGATTTTATTTTTGTTATTTTTTAGTGACAAAAAAGCATAAAAAGATTTAAAATATTAAACTGGATTAAAAGAAAAACAGCGCTTTTGCGCTGTTTTATGGATTGTGAATTCAATTGACAGAGGGTTTGAAGTGCAAGATCCTTACGGAATTCATGACCGCAATGAGTGCCACACCGACATCTGCGAATATTGCCATCCACATGGAGCTCAGTCCAAATAAACCGAGACCCATGATCAGGAATTTTGTTCCTAGTGCAAATACAATGTTTTGAGTGACAATTTGTTTCGTCCGTTTGGAAATCTGAATCGCATGAACAAGTTTTGATGGTTCGTCTGTCATGAGTACCACATCAGATGCTTCTATTGCGGCATCGCTGCCTATTGCACCCATGGATATTCCCACAGTGGCACCTGCAAGTACAGGGGCGTCGTTGATACCATCACCAAGGAAAGCTACTTTTGCTCCTGATGAAATCAGAGACATGACCTTATTGTACTTATCCTCTGGTAAGAGTTCACTGTAGATTTCTTCGATACCGAGCAACTCACCGACTTCATCCGCTGAAGCTTTGCGGTCTCCCGTCAGCATGACGGTGTGAATGCCATTTTTTTTCATGGCGTCTATTGTCATTTTCGAGTCTGATTTAATTCTATCCCTAATATCAAATGCTCCTAGATACTGGTCATCAATTGCAATATAGACAACACTGTAGGCACTTTGAACTACTGGTACCTCAATGTTATGTTCTTCGAGTAGTTTTTGATTTCCCGCAAGTATTCGGCCATATTTGGAAGTCATACGAATACCGTAACCACTGAGTTCTTCATAGTCGATGATATCACTTTCTGAGACCTCTGTGTCACAGTAAGCAACAATGGATTTGGCAATTGGATGATTGGAATGGCTTTCAGCTAGCTTGGCGTACTTAATGAGTTCATCTCTTTTGCCTTCTTCTATAGGATGAACTTTGGACACTTCGAAAACACCTTCAGTTAAAGTACCAGTCTTATCAAACACCACAGTATCAATGTTGTTGAGTGCTTCAAGATAATTGCTGCCTTTAATCAAAATGCCTTGGTGTGAAGCGTTGCCAATACCGGAGAAGAATCCAAGCGGTACCGAAACGACCAGCGCGCATGGACATGAGATTACCAGGAAGATCAGACTTCTATATAGCCATTCATCAAATGTCCCCATATTTAAAAGGAATGGGGGAACTGTTGCGATGAACAGAGCTGAAAATACAACAACAGGGGTATAATAACGAGCAAATTTCGTTATGAAATTTTCTGTAGGTGCTTTATGTGCCGTCGCATTTTCAACGAGATCCAGAATTCTGGCAATGGTGGATTCCGAAAAAATCGCCGTTGTCTCAATCTGAAGCAAACCGTTCTTTACAACGCTACCGCTGAGCACACGATCTCCGGGGATCACATTGACAGGGACCGATTCACCAGTAAGTGCTGATGTGTCTAGAGCACTGGTTCCGCTTATTATTGTGCCGTCCAGTGGTACACGTTCACCGGGTTTGACCAGAAGCACTTCGCCTTTTTCTATGGATTCGGGAGAAACGGTGATCCAAAAACCATCTCGTCTGACTACAGCCGTATCCGGTCTGATATCCATTAAGGCACCAATGGCATTTTTGGATCTGGCAACAGCGAGATCTTGGAAATATTCCCCGATTTCATAGAAGATCATTACAGCAACTGCTTCGGGATATTCTCCTATTGCTATCGCACCGAAAGTAGCGATGGACATGAGGAAATTCTCATCAAAGACATCGCCCCTTAGAATATTCCTAAAAGATCTCATCAAAACCTTATGACCAGAAAGTACATAGGCAATGATCAGTGCTCCAATGTGAATATAAGGAAGGCTTTTGAAAATGAGCCCGATTATAAAAAGGGAGAGTGAGACGCCAAGTCTAGTCAATTCTTTGCGATCATGCACATATTTTATGTTTGTGACCGACCTGCCTGAATGCACTTGGCCAGGAAGTTGAAGCTCCACTTTGACATCGGGTTCAAGCTCGTTGACAATAGTTGTGACTCTACGGATCAACTCGTCCTTTGAACCTTCATGTATTTCAAGTGTCAGTTTTGATTTTGCGAAATCAAGAACGACATTTTCGATTCCTTCAAGCTGCTTGGATCTCGATTCAATTTTTGCTG
>JAWSUW010000055.1:0-12747 GCA_033549245.1 Bacillota bacterium
GGGCGTAGGAAAATTGAGGAGAGCTGTCCCTAGTACGAGAGGACCGGGATGGACAAACCTCTGGTGGATCAGTTGTCTTGCCAAAGGCACAGCTGAGTAGCTAAGTTTGGAAGGGATAAGCGCTGAAGGCATCTAAGCGCGAAGCCCCCCTCAAGATGAGATTTCCCATCCAGAAATGGAGTAAGACCCCATGTAGATAATGTGGTAATAGGCCTGAGGTGTAAGTGCAGTAATGTATTCAGCTGACAGGTACTAATAGGTCGAGGACTTGACCTTGAAATAACTAGAGTATGATTGAAATAGTCGAAGTAATACGTATGCAATTTTGAATGTACTGGCGACGATTTTTCGCTTCGCGAAAATATCGACCGACGAAGCGTTTGCTTTGCAAACGCAGGAGGTGCACTGTCTGTTAAACGATTGTGTGACAGGGAGGAATGTAGTTCTCGCGTAGCGAAACTATACTAGCCTACTGTCCATCAAAAGACGGTGTAACAGATATATTCTAGTAAATTAAGCTTTGTAAAAGGCTGGTGGAATAAGTTTTGAAAGAAACACTTACACTAAAATTTTACGAAGTAAAATTTTCATCCAGTGGCGATGGCGGAGGGGCAACACCTGTTCCCATACCGAACACAGAAGTAAAGTCCTCCAGCGTCGATGGTACTTGGCGGGTAGCTGCCTGGGAGAGTAGAACGTTGCTGGTTTGAAGATGTGTGGGAGATGAGGATCTCATCTCTTGCATGTTTAACAACAATCACATATGTGAAATCGTGTAGATCGACGGAGTAATCTGGATTTACATTGAGGCTGATGTATTTTGCTTCGCAAAACACAAACACGCCAATTATTTCACTGCGTGAAATAATTTTCCAAGGTAGCTCAACGGTGGAGCACTCGGCTGTTAACCGATAGGCTGAGGGTTCGAATCCCTCCCTTGGAGCCACTATTTTACCTTCGGTAAAATAGCGCGTAGTTAAGTTTCGAAGAAACTTATTAGCGTACTCAGTAATTATGTTATACAAAGCAAACGCGAAAAATTTGCTCGACGTAGTATTTGCTTGCAAATACAGGAGAGACACTGTAAGTATGCTTTACAAAGTATCACAGCAATATCAGCTATGTTCACATAGTATCGCCGGGGTGGCGGAACTGGCAGACGCACAGGACTTAAAATCCTGCGATGGAAACATCGTACCGGTTCGATTCCGGTCCTCGGCACCAAGTTTTTAACCTTCGGTTAAAAACCGCATATTTAATTATGTACCAAAACGTATCACCGCAACAACATAATGACGCGGAGTGGAGCAGTGGCAGCTCGTTGGGCTCATAACCCAAAGGTCGTAGGTTCGAATCCTGCCTCCGCAACCAATAATTTTGCTTTGCAAAATTATCGCGTGTGTAAGTTTTGAAAAAAACTTATCAGCGATTGTAAGTATGTTATAAACTGTTGATTTGAAAAATTGATTAGTTGATGGCATATGCAAGCGAAAAAAATCCCGACGTAGTATTTGCTTGCAAATACAGGAGGGATAAGCCAATATGTTCTACAAGCTATCAAAATTATCACAAATGTAAGTTTTGATAAACCTTACAGGTGATTTTGAAATGTAGAATATGTACCACAGCAACACCAGTAAATGGCCCCTTGGTCAAGCGGTCAAGACACCGCCCTTTCACGGCGGTAACAGGGGTTCGATTCCCCTAGGGGTCACCATTTGCGGTCCAGTAGTTCAGTTGGTTAGAACGCTAGCCTGTCACGCTAGAGGTCGAGGGTTCGAGTCCCTTCTGGATCGCCAATTTATTTGCCGGCGTAGCTCAATTGGTAGAGCAACTGACTTGTAATCAGTAGGTCGCGGGTTCGAGTCCCATCGCCGGCTCCATTTGCAATTTTCTGCGAAGCAGAAATATTGGGCGACGTGGTGTTTGCTCGCAAACACAGGAGCCTATGTAAATAGCAACATTTTAATCTGGAGGGGTTCCCGAGTGGCCAAAGGGGACGGACTGTAAATCCGTTATCTTCGATTTCGAAGGTTCAAATCCTTCTCCCTCCACCATCATATGGCGGCGTAGCTTAGTTGGCTAGAGCGTTCGGTTCATACCCGAAAGGTCGGTGGTTCGAGTCCACTCGCCGCTACCAAAAATTTTACCTTCGGTAAAATTTCGCGTAGGTAGTTTTCGAAGAAAACTATTAGCGATTGTAAAAGCAAAGATTCGGAAAAAGTTTAGATATGCATCTTTTTTACTTAGCTAAACATACTTTCAAAGTCCCTCCTGCATTTGCTTGCAAATGCTACGTCGGGCTATATAATCACTAAAGTGATTATATAGTAACTCTATCAAATGCGGGTGTAGCTCAATGGTAGAGCCCCAGCCTTCCAAGCTGGTTGTGAGAGTTCGATTCTCTTCACCCGCTCCAACAAATTACATTCCCGGGAGTATAGCTCAGCTGGGAGAGCATCTGCCTTACAAGCAGAGGGTCATAGGTTCGAACCCTATTACTCCCACCATTTTTCAAAACACTTAGCGATATTGGGGATTCGCCAAGCGGTAAGGCAACGGACTTTGACTCCGTCATTCACAGGTTCAAATCCTGTATCCCCAGCCATAGGATCCATTAGCTCAGTCGGTAGAGCACCTGACTTTTAATCAGGGTGTCCCGCGTTCGAGTCGCGGATGGATCACCAGTTTTAATTTTTACAATTCAATATGACAGAATGTGTGTCGAGTTTAACTTGACAGTCATTCAACCTGGAGAGGTACCGAAGCGGTCATAACGGGGCGGTCTTGAAAACCGTTAGGGTGTGAGCCCACGTGGGTTCGAATCCCACCCTCTCCGCCACTAACTATGGAGAAGTACTCAAGCGGCTGAAGAGGCTCCCCTGCTAAGGGAGTAGGTCCTGACGAGGGACGCGAGGGTTCAAATCCCTCCTTCTCCGCCATAGTTTTTTAGGATTAGGAAAATCCCTAAGGGGGCCTTTAGCTCAGTTGGTTAGAGCGCCCGGCTCATAACCGGATGGTCCGGGGTTCGAGTCCCTGAAGGCCCACCAATATATTATAGGGGTGTAGCTCAGCTGGTAGAGCAGCGGTCTCCAAAACCGCGTGTCGTAGGTTCAAGTCCTATCTCCCCTGCCAACTTAATAAAACATCATCGGGGTGTAGCGCAGTTTGGTAGCGCATCTGGTTTGGGACCAGAGGGCCGCGGGTTCAAATCCTGCCACCCCGACCATTTTCCAATAATTGTGGGCGTATAGCTCAGCTGGTTAGAGCGCACGCCTGATAAGCGTGAGGTCGGTGGTTCGAGTCCACTTATGCCCACCACAATTATGCCCAAATAGCTCAGTCGGTAGAGCAGGGGACTGAAAATCCCCGTGTCGGTGGTTCGATTCCGCCTTTGGGCACCAGAAGAAACTCATTTTATGGGTTTTTTTACTTTTTTGAATAAGTCAAATATGTAATAAAGAAAAGCTATCTATAAGAATGAAATTATGATAAGATGAACTTGCATTTATTCGTATGCCTTCCTTTCACGGGGATGAATTTGGGTTTGGTCGCCTGATTTGTATACGAATAGATGCATTTTATTTTTGACAAGAGAAAGACTCATCTGATTATGCATCTTGAAAAAAATGCATAATCAGATGAGTCTTTTATTCATTTTAACATAGGTACCAATTTGCACCTGTCCCCAATCAATGTCATTAAGTTAAGTAATTGTGTGGTTGAAATGCATACGTTTTCTGATAAATTTATCTGGTAAGCTTGTAATAAATTCTTAGCCAAGTTGGATTCTAGAAAAATGAGCAGCGCAAGTAAGCAGATTCAACATCTGCTTAAAAAGTGATAGTTCTCGTGCTCAAACTATGATAATCTGTAATTGAAGCTAATTACCCTTCCACGGCGGACTGAGCGTTGGAACTTACGACCGTCTCTGATTGGGAGTCTATTGATCTGGATAAGAGCTTCAATGTCAGGCGGCACTTCATTATTCGAGATGCAAAAAAATCTTCTGCATATATTGATCGCTACTGTAAAATTGATTTGATAAACATGTTTTGTGTCATTTTGCTTGATGACGTAGTTTGTAATGATCATTTCGCAGAAGTTATAAAGCGTTAATCTTGCATAGATTTCTTGAATAATGAAGTCCGTTTTTTTTGAATGAAAAGCTGTCAGTCCAATTGCATGCTTAAGCTCTCGGAACGATGTTTCAATCCCCCATCTCATACGATACAGCTTACTTATTTCTTCAGAAGGAAATTTCTTTGGATCAAGGTTTGTCAGCATTAATTGATAGTTACCGTCACTCGTTTCAAAGCGAACGACTCTAAAAGTCAATGTGTAGACATCATTTGATTCATCGAGAAAATCAAGGATTGTATTTCTATTTATGAATCTAAAATGAGGTAATAATTCTTTCATTTGCTTAGAATTATTATGTGTCAACTGCAAGGTTACTGTGGTATCAAACTCATCTGAATCAGGTAAAATCAAATGTTTGGCTATACCATTGCTATTTATGTCTTTTGCCCTAATCAAATATTTACACCCTTTTTCAACCATGTGAGCAAGAATATTATAAGCTTCATAACCTCTGTCGCCGATGATAAGGGTGTTGGATTTTATGCTTGAAGAGCGATCAACCATATCGCACAAAGCTCGAGTTTCATTTATACGTTTTCCTGGTTGAACCAAGGCATCTACATAGATGCGCGCGCGTAGATCATAAAGTGCATTCAGGTGAAGTGCATTGTAGCCTTTTAGATTATTGGTGTGTCTGACATAAGTATCCGGATAATCATAATCGTGATGAGTGTTGAGTGCTGAACCATCAGCAGCCAATAGATGATAACCTTTGTATAACTTGTCTTTGGCTGCAGAAGTAGTAAATTCTTTAAACAAGTGCTTAAAGGAATTTCCATTTAATTTCGCACGTTGTTGACAGAGGGCTGAAGGTGAAATGGTAGAAGTTTTAAAACCAAACTTTTCATAAAGCTCTAAACGAAGAGACTTGCTGTAGACACCCAGCAGAAACAGATGAAGATTGAAAAAGTTAAGTTTTCTGTTCCGGGTGAAATCTTTTCCGGGTTGATTTACAAAGGGCTCAGGGTTTTCAGACATTTTCTTTGTGATGTTATAAAGTTTGCGTTTCAATAATTTTGGATAAGCATTCATGTGTGGAACCTCCTTAAAATATAATTCACTTAAGAGGCTTCGCCACATTTTTTCCATTATTTGTCAAGTGTTATTTGTAACTTTTCGAAAAAAATACATAAAAAAAGAACGAAATCAGATTCGTTCTTTAGATGATACTCTTAACTAAATGACATTGGTCCCCAATCAGTACCTCCCAATCAATCGGAAAGAAGTCGATCCAGCATTGAGAAGGCGATGTTATAAATGTTGTTAAGATAAATTGCGCCTTTATGGGCGATGACGTATCTTTGTTTGCTTTCACTTGAGAGGGATTCGAAATTCACTCCTAGTACTGACAATGTGTCAATCAAAGTGGTTTCAAGTTGGGGATAGCTTTTGAGCAGCAGTTTGATGGAAGCATCTGATCCGTTTTGGTGGAAGGTGCATCCGATGCTCTCATTGAACCTTTCAAATCGTGAGTGGCTGATATGTGACGTGAAATGCAGTTCCAGATGATTCAGGTCATGTTTGTGTGAATGGAGGAACCATTTCTGACCTTTGATGATACGATTCTCAAAGGTCAAGGAGTCAAATGACTCAGGAATATGATCGAAGATTCCAAGTAGTGGGACCATGTTGACGAGGTCGTCGTAATTGTGCAGCATGATTATGTCACAAAGCTTGGGGTCTTTATTCTCAAGATAGGCTTCATAAAGCATCACACTGTCTTTGCCCGAAATGGTGTCATCACGGTGGATTCCAAGAAAGATTTCCACATCTTTGAGACGCATTTGTTCCATGCCGAGATGACGTTTGTTTTTTCGGCATATTTTCATAAGGTCGATATTGAGTTTTTTGTTCAGTGGGCGAGCCATTTTATAATGGGCGATTCTTGCATTCATAAATGGAAAGTCAAAGGAGTCGCCATTGAAACTGATGAAGTAATCAACGGAGTGCTCCTCGATCAAGTTAAAGAGATGTTCAAAACATGCCTTTTCAGAATGGTAATCATCATTGAACAGTTGGATCAGAAGACCGTTTGGAGATTTACGGGTAAAGAACAGAAGTCCGATGATTGCTATCTTGTTTTTATGGCTGAGACCATCTGTTTCTATATCAATGAAAACATAATTATCTTGGGCTAGAAGCACTGGTGTTTCAATATGCAAAGGGTATTCAAATATTTTCATTACAGTTCACCTCTTAAACAGTTTACTTTATTTTCAATCGCTGGTCAAAGTATAAAGCAGTGCTAGATTATCTATTCGAATTATGATAATATATAATCAGCATTGAATGCTATTGTTATATGACAACAATTTAATTCGGAGGACGACTTGGATACAATTAAACGTGGTTTGATTAACGGTTTTAAGACGCTGTGGATTTTGTCCAGGATTCTTGTACCCGTTTATTTTTTAGTGACACTTATAGGTAAGACACCGGTATTAGGTTGGATTTCTGCTTTGTTCAGACCGCTCATGTTCATATTTGGTTTGCCTGGGGAGGCAGCCATCGTATTGGTTCTTGGAAATGTTCTCAATCTTTATGCCGCCATCGGAGCGATGGTTTCCATAGATTTCACCGTAAAACAACTTACGATTCTTGCCGTTATGCTTTCTTTCTCGCATTCTATGATTGTAGAAACTGCCATTTTCAAAAGACTTAGGGTTTCTGCATGGAGAATTGTCACATTCAGGATGAGTCTCGCTGTTATAAGCGGTGTACTGCTGAATCTACTCTGGGTGGAGGGAATATGAATTTCTTAAAAGAAGTCCTTGTAGAAGGCACACTGGGCAGTTTAAATTCCATAAAGAACATTGCGATCATTGTCATTCCACTCATGCTATTCATGGAGATTGCAAAAGATATAAAACTATTGGATTTCATAGGTAAATTCTTCAAGCCTGTGACCAGACTTTTTAGAGCAGAAGAAAATGCCGCATTTCCATTAGCGGTGGGTTTGATATTTGGGATTTCATACGGTGCAGGTGTTTTGATCAAGGCTAGTGAAGATGGGGAAATCGACATGAAGTCCATGTTCATCATATCAGTATTTTTGGCAGCCTGTCACGCGATTGTCGAAGATACCTTATTGTTCGTGGCCATTGGATCTCTTGGATCGGTCATTATTGGCATAAGAGTTGTTACAGCGATTATAACCACTTTCTTCATTTCAAGGTGGGTAAAGATATAGAAAAACGCGGCATCTATTTTCATTTTGGGGGGTACTATGAAAGAGATAACTGTTGACTCGTTAAGGCTTGGAATGATCATCTCAAGTGATATCTTCAATGACCTTGGCAACATTATTTTGTCCGAGGGGACTGAAATCAACGAGCGCCATTTGGAGTATTTTAATTCACATAGGATTGAATGGGTCTATGTGGATGACGATTTTAAGAATTATGAAGATTTGAATGCTTATAAAGTAATTGCTTCTGACAAATACAAAAGCATCAATACTCATTACGGGCAAGTCCTGGAGGAATTCAAGCGTTTCTATTATCAGGTTCAGAACAAGGATTTCAATTTTGAGCTGGAAATACTTGAGCAAGAATTGGTTCCACTCATTGATCACCTTTTAAATGACAACGACATCTTGGGATCGATGCGACTGGTTTCATTCAGGGAGAGTTACCACTTTACACATGCTGTAAATGTGGCGATGCTTGGTGCGATGCTGGGAAAATGGTTGAATTTGGACCGAGAAATCATTCAAATGATTGCAATGGCTGGCCTATTGCATGATATTGGTAAGACTCAGGTTCCGCAGGATCTCCTTTTTAAGACGACCAGATTGACACTTCAAGAGATGGAGCAAGTCAAGGCGCATTCAAAACTTGGTTATGAATCGCTGAAATCCAATAAGCAAATTCCTAGAGAAGTCCTTGCAGCTGTATTGTTTCATCACGAACGAAGTGATGGAAGCGGTTATCCAAGCGGACTAAAGGAAGATCAGATTCCATATTTAGCTAGGATTATCGGAGTGGTGGAAGTTTTTGATGCGATTACTTCCGATCGAATTTATAAAAATGGCATTTCATCGTTTCAGGCCTTTTCTGTCATCAAAGATGAAAGCTTCAGTGGCCTTGATCCAACGATTTCAGATGTGTTCCTGAGCAACATCGCATCCCATTTCATCAACAACAGGGTTGAACTTTCAAATGGCAAGATTGGCGAAGTGGTTTATGTGAACCGATACGCGCTCAATAGACCACTTATAAAACTGGAAAATGGCGATTTTGTGGACTTGTCCATGGATTACTCGCTGGAAGTAAGAGATGTTTTGACGTAAATTGTCCCGAGACCTTGATGTATGATCATGGTTTCGGGATTCTTATTGTGACGAATAAACCCCTATATATTTCACTCAAAAAAATATATAATAGTGTGGTAGATTAGGTTAGCACCATTAAAGGAGAGATTCAATTGGAAATTTATCTGGATCATGCGGCGACAACACCGATTGCACCTGAAGTTGTCAGTGCAATTGAGAAACTGATGCATGAAGATTTTGGAAATCCGTCATCGATGCATAAGAAAGGTGTCATTGCGGAAAAATATATCAAAGAGGCTAGAAAAAAAATCTCAAAAGCGTTACAAGTGAATGAAAAGGAGATCCTTTTCACTTCTGGAGGCACAGAGTCCAACAATCTTGCCATAAAAGGATCACTACCGAGGAAGCTTAAAGGTAGAATCGTCACCACGCGTTTTGAGCATCCTTCTGTCAAAAGTACAGTCGAGGTCTTGGGGAAAAACGGTTATGAAGTAATATTTCTGCCGATTGACAAAGACGGACAGGTCCATGATGGTGCACTTGATGCGGCACTGACGCCTGACACGCTTCTTGTGAGCATCATGCATGTCAACAACGAGATTGGATCCATTCAACCCATAGAGGCATATGGAAAGACCATTCATGCCTATAATCAAACACATGGTACAAAGATCATTTTTCATGTGGATGCAATTCAAAGTTTTGGAAAAATTCAAATACCGATCCAATCGGCTCATATTGATCTTTTGTCGTTCAGCGGTCATAAAATATGTGGCATCAAGGGATCAGGCGGTCTCTTCGTAAGATCAGGCGTCCATTTGGCGCCCCTTTTGGATGGTGGACAGCAGGAACTCGGCATAAGACCGGGAACAGAGAATATTTTCGGTATTGTGGCACTTGGCCGAGCAACCGAACTGGCATTTGAGCAGATGAAGTCCCATTTTGATGAGACGGTAGCTTTAAATGTCCATTTGAAAAGTTTGCTCGAAAAGGATGAACGCATTCATTTCAATTGCCCAGGTGGATCCCCTTATATAATAAATGTTTCGTTTGCCGGGGTAAAGGGCGAAGTCATGCTACACAGTTTGGAGATGGAAGGCATCTATGTGTCCACTGGTTCGGCTTGTTCATCTAAGAAAAAGAACTATTCTCACGTACTTGAAGCAATCGGATTATCGGATGAGCACATGGACAGTGCGATACGAATCAGTTTCGGAAGCGGCATCACAACTCAAAATATCAATGAAGCTGCAGAGAAAATGCTCAGTACAGCGGCTTCACTCAGAAAGATTATGAAAAATAGAAGGTAGGTCACCAATGAAAGAATTATTACTGGTCCGTTATGGTGAAATTGCACTTAAAGGCAAGAACATCAGCATATTTCAAAAGAAATTCACAAAGAACATCAAAAAAGCGGTCACTCACATAGATGAAGTGAATGTCATCGACAATTATGGTCGTGTTTACGTTGAACATTCGAAAGAAGATTTTGACAGGGTCGTCAGTGCGGTCACCAAAGTGTTCGGTGTGGTTTCAGTCAGTCCTGCAATCAGGGTTGACAATGACATCGAGAAGATCAAGCAAGCCGCACTTGACGAAGTAAGGCGATTGATGGTTGAAGAGGGTGCTAAGTCATTCAAAATTGAAACACGTAGAACCAATAAGGGTTTTCCGTTTAAAACACCTGAAATCAATCAGATGGTGGGCGGATTCGTCAATCAATCCATAGAGGAAATCAAGGTGGATGTCAACAATCCTGACATTTTACTTACACTTGAAATCAGGAATCATACGTTTATGTTTTCAAAGCGTATCAAAGGGCTCGGAGGCATGCCATACGGCAGCGCAGGTAAAGGGATGCTACTTCTATCAGGAGGCATCGACAGCCCTGTGGCGGGTTATCTGATGGCGCGTAGAGGACTTGAACTTGGAGCGGTCCATTTTCATTCTTATCCATTCACCAGTGAGCGTGCGCTTGAGAAGGTAATTGATCTCGCCAAGAAGTTGACCGATTACACCATCAACATCAAGATTCACAGCATCAATATTTTGGAAATTCAAAAGGCAATCAGTGAGCATTGTCCATCTGAAGAAATGACCATCATTTCAAGAGTGTTTATGATGAAGATTGCTGAGAAGATTGCCACAACAATGGACTGCAAATGTTTGATCACCGGTGAAAACCTTGGTCAGGTCGCCAGTCAGACCATGGAAGGGCTTACGGTAACCAACAGTTCCGTGAATATGCCAATTCTCAGACCACTGATCGCTTATGATAAAGTGGAAATCATTGAAATTGCAAAGCAAATTGATACCTTTGAGATATCGATTCTGCCTTTTGAAGATTGTTGTACGGTATTCTTGCCTGATCGTGTGGTGACTAAACCGAGACTTGAAAAAATTGAGGCTTCCATTGCACTGCTGGATGTGGAAGGGCTTATTGAACGAGCTATTGAGCTTCAGGAAGTGATTATTGTTTCTGAGGGTGAAATTCTTAAGAGTGCTTCACACTCTTAAGAATCGCGTAGGTACAATATTTCCGCAAATGCGGAAATATTGGGCGACGTGGTGTTTGCAAGCAAACACAGGAGCCTATGTGTCTATGTTCTGTATGCTACAGAAGGAAATACATTTCATGATGTAGATGTAGGAAACATAATTTTATCTGTAAAAATCATGTGAATTCCTCACATATATCTCGATCAAATTAACTGAGACGCTAGTAAGTTTCCGAAGGAAACTTACCTACGCGGATGCTATGAACCCACAAAAAAAAGATATGCATTTCTGCATATCTTTTTTTTTATGGGTTCATAGCATCTAATTCCTCAGTAGTATAATTCGGGAATGTCTTGACATTGTACGATGGAATGATGGAACCATCAGGCAATTGAATGTCATCGTTTTCAAGAACTTTTGATCCCGCAGGCAATGTCAGCATTTGACCATCGCTTAATTCTATCGGGTAAGGTCTTTGAATGTAGAGGACGCCAGTTGCAAGCATTACAGTTGGTTTAACACCAATATATCCACCGAGGTCATATGGATCTGGTGGCTCTGGAACGAAGGTTTCCTCAGTATGAATGTCACAATCCGAGACAGGAGCATCATACATCATGTCTTTTATGGCTATACCACCATGGTCTGCAGGATTATAGGCTTCAGGTCGTTGTACGAAAACCCTGGATTCAATGGTTTCTTCCGGACAAAACTCAGTGATGAGCTTGCCGCTTTCTGTACAGATATCAAGCAAAACATGGACATCATCTTCTTCTGTTGGCACTGTGCCTCTTAAGAAGATTTCTGAATATACCGTACCTCTAGGGTCGAGGTAGGACAGTTCAGTAGGCAGTTTGCCCGAAATTCTGTCCACAGATGCTCTTTCTATTCCAGACGGCACTTCAAATGCTTTGGATTCCAGATCGGCATGGACATCCGCCATGACAGTCTTCCAAAATTGCGCTGCAATTCTTGAACCTTGGTCGAGCGGAATGTTCAGGTCGTTTCCAAACCAGACACCACCAACATAATATGGGGTGTATCCGACGAACCAAGCGTCAATGTTGCTTGAAGTGGTACCGGTTTTACCCGATACAGGCATGACATCGTTGTTGGGTGACAATTTCGCTGCAGTAGCTACACCGGAGTTGACACTTGTCATCAACATGTCTTGTACGATGTAAGCGACGTTTTCATCTACTATGACTGATTTTTCAGGTCTCTTTTCAATAATGATATCGCCTGAACTGTTTCGTACAGTTTTATAAGTGTAATAATCGTTGAGCACACCTTTGTTGGCAATAGCGCCGTATGCATTGGTAAGTTCAACTGGTGTGATGCCTCTGGTCATACCTCCAAGTGCTACTGAAGCGACGTTTGCATCATTGGTCGGACCACTGGTCACGAGTGTTGAGATGCCAAATTTCTGAAGGTATTCAAGTGATGTGTTGACACCCATATCTATGACCATCTTCGCCGCTGTGACGTTGATGGACCACTGGACGGATTCTCTCAGGTTGACGAGTCCCCAGTATTTGTTGTAGCTGGAATAAGATTCATACCAGTTGAATGGCCATCTGACCGACGGATCGCCAAGGAGGTAGGAAGGTCTGTCATCAACGACTGTTGCCGCTGTGTATCTTCCTGAATCGATGGCTGGAGTGAAGACTGAGAGCGGTTTGATGGAAGAACCCGGTTGACGTGGGTTTGTCGCTCTGTTGTACATCTTCTGACCTGTGATATTTCTACCGCCGACGATCGCTTTGAGTTCACCGGTGTGGTAATCGATGATGACCATTGCGGATTGTGGCTGAATGACACCGATGTCGCTG
>JAWSUW010000055.1:12757-20154 GCA_033549245.1 Bacillota bacterium
CTGATGACATAGTTGCCGCTTGCAATTCGAAGATTTTTGTCGCCATCCAATTTGAAGAAATCCGGATTTTCATTCAGGAATGCCTTCGAGATTACGACGTTGTCATTTTCATCAAATGATTTGTATTCGTCAGGCACAAGCAAGTCACGACCTTCATAGGTATAGAGATCTGAGAGGTTGTATTTGCCGCCTGTGAGTCTTTCTTCATCTTCTTCGTTGTGTGTATAGGTTTCTCTGACGACGATTTGAATTCTCTTCAGAGTATCGTTTTCATATCGTGGATAAAAGTAAAAACGCTTGTTTTTCATGAGAACCAAATTGCCTGCATCATCGAAACTGTATTCTGTAGATGGGACAACGAGATTCTTAGCATCATCGACAACGTTGGTCTGTCTGTAAACGCGGATGCTTCCGGTTTCCTCAGAAAGGATATTGCCCTGGCCATCAAGTCTCACTGTCACTTTCGGAAAATTCTCGTTGTTGATGAGATAACCGAGGTCGAACAATGCTTTTTTCAGTATGACAACTTCATCATTGTTGTTGCCTTTGGTGTAAAAGTCTTGTGTGAAGATTGACAGGTCCATTCCTGAGAGTTCACCGATCTTGCCGAGTGTATTTTGTCCGGCGATGCCATCGGCAGTAAGCCCTTTATCTTTTTGGAAAGCTCTTACAGCAACTGCTGTGGATTCACCGTAGTATGGGGTGAAATTGCCAAGTGCGTAATGGCTCTCCAGTGTCTTTTGAATGTCAAAGTCAATGGTTGATTCAATGACAAGACCATTAGTGAAGAGCATGTTGGTAGCTTCTGTTTCAGAGTAATTGTAAAGTTCCATCAAATCCTGTATGACTTCCTCTTTGACCATGTCAGCAAAGAATGAGGAAATTTCTGAACGTATGGATTTGCTTGGATTGAGTTTGTTTTTTATATCGACGTTTTTCCCAAATTCATATTCTGCATCTGTGATGTATCCATTTTCGTGCATCAAGTAGATGGCTGTCAAATATCTGCCTTCAACCTTTGAATTGTAAACCAAGGTGTACTGTGGGTCTGTGTCATCAAGGACATATTCTTCATCTGTTACATCTTCCTTGCGCATAGTGATCATAGGTGTATATATTGAAGGACCAGTTGTGATTCCTGCTAGAACGGCACCTTCGATATAATCGAGATCCTTTGCACTCTTGGAGAAGTAGGTTTGAGCCGCTGCCTCGACACCATTGGTATTTGCACCAAGGAAGATCTGGTTCAGATAGGCTTCAATAATCTGTTCTTTTTTCAGGTATTTTTCAAGCTCAATCGCGTAATAAGCTTCTTTGATTTTTCTATCAATACTTCTTGTGGATCTGATTTCGTAGAGATAAATGTTTCTGGCCAATTGCTGAGAAATCGTACTCGTACCACCGAGTCTTCTGCCTGTGGTCAGAGTGTCTTTTACAGCACCGAAGAGTCTGACGACGTTGAAACCATTGTGGGTCCAAAATGTCTTGTCCTCAACGGCGACAAAAGCATTGATGAGATCTTCGCTCATGTCTTCATATCGTACGACAGTTCTGAGTCCATCCGTCTGGATCTGCTCGAGAACTCTACCTTCAGCATCGACGATGACTGAGTTTTCGGTCAACTTTGAGCTTATGGTCGCCGGATTGATTGGCTCCGTGTCTTTTATAACGCTCGTAATGTAAAGGTATACACCGCCAGCGCCTAGAAAACCTACTAGAATCATAATTATAAGAAAAATTTTCAGTACATTCCAAAGACCTTTGGAAGATTTTTTAGTTTTCTTTTTGGATTTTTGTGTGGATGAAACCGGCTTTTTAGATACCGGCGTTGTTTTTTTGTTATCCATTTAAGACCTCCTGTTGCAACAAATGCTAAATTATTATATCATATTTCGTCAATTTCGGCTTCTATTTTCAATTATATAATCATATTGTAACAATGATGGAACCAAATTGGTATTAGGCAATGGAAGGCTTTTGTAGTATAATGTCTATTAGAAAAGTAGGTGATTTATTATGGATGAAATTTTAGAAGAAAGACCCAGGGCAGTACTCATAGGCCTTTTTCAAGGTCTGAAAGATGAATATGACATAGATGAATCCATGAACGAACTTTCGGAACTGGCCAGAGCGGCGGGAGCCGAAGTGGCTGAAATTATGATCCAGAACAAAGCGAAGATTGAAGCGGCCACATATATAGGCTCGGGCAAGGTGGAGGAAGTCAAGCTGATGGTGGAGCAAACGGGTTCCAATATGGTGATTTTCAACGATGAATTGTCGGGTGCCCAAATCAGAAACCTGGAAAATCTCATGGATGTGAAGGTTATTGACAGAACCGCGCTCATCTTGGACATATTTGCTGTAAGGGCACAGACCAAAACCGCCAAACTGCAGGTTGAACTGGCTCAGCTCAGATACCGTTTACCAAGACTCACAGGATTTGGGGGGCAACTCTCCAAACAAGGTGGCGGCATCGGAACGAGAGGTCCCGGTGAACAAAAACTCGAGATCGACAGACGAAGAATTCAGGAGCGTGTGGACGAAATCCGCAAGCAAGTGAAGGAAGTCCAGAAAAACAGGACGGTTCAGCGTCAGCTCAGGGAAAAACGCGAGGTGCCGATTGTGGCTCTTGTGGGATACACCAATGCGGGCAAGTCTTCCATCATGAATCAGCTCATCAGAATGTCCACCGAGGGCGAGGAAGAGAAGCAGGTTTTTGAGAAGGATATGCTGTTCGCTACGCTGGATACTTACAACAGGCGAATCGTGCTTGAGGATAAAAAGGAATTTATTTTGACGGATACTGTAGGTTTCGTGTCCAAATTACCACACAGCATAGTCGATGCCTTCAAGGCGACACTCGAAGAAGCGCTCAGTGCGGATCTGCTCATCCACGTAGTGGATGCTTCAAACCAACATTATCAGATGCAAATGGACGTGACACATGACGTGCTGAAAGAACTTGGTGCCGGAGAGCTTCCCATGATGACTGTTTTCAACAAAATCGACCTGGTCGAGGACCGGGAGGCGCTTTATGGAGAGGGCATCAATATTTCTGCAAAGACCGGGGAAAATTTTGACCGGTTGCTGGAGCATGTTAAAAAAAGTGTGTATAGTTCGATGGTGAAGGCGACTTTCCTTGTGCCTTATTCAGATGGGAAGACAACTTCCTATCTTTGTGAGAATTATCAGGTGGACCACATGGACTATTTAGAGGAAGGGACTTTGCTCGAGCTGGAAGTTCAAGAAAAGGATTATAACAGACTGAGTCAATATTTGAGGTGAATAGGTCAAGTGAAATCATATAAAACCGTTTTTGCCTATGGCGAAGATGAACTGAGCATCAACAAGTCCAGGTTCATCGGGTATGCCACTCCGGTGGAGTCCGAAGCGGAAGCGGTCAGTTTTATAGAAAAAATAAAGAAGAAGCACTGGAATGCGACCCATAATGTGCCGGTTTACATTGTTGGAGAGGATATGATGTTACAGCGTTACTCTGATGATGGGGAACCTTCTGGCACTGCTGGCGTTCCGGTTCTGGAAATGCTGAAAAAAGAGGGGATCACGAATGTCTGCATTGTGATGACGAGATACTTTGGCGGTGTAAAACTCGGGACTGGCGGCCTTGTACGCGCCTATACACAAACGGCGAAGGCGGCACTGGATGCTGCTGGTGTGGTGGAAAAATCGGTTTATACAGTCATGGATTGTGAAATGGATTACCACTTCCACGGTAAAGTCCGCAACCATCTTATGGACCGTCCTGAGATCATCATTGGAGAGACCGTCTATACGGACAAGGTGATCGTGACCCTTTATATTCCTCCGGAGAAGTTGGAGGCGGTCACTGGAGAGTTGGTCGAATGGACTTCTGACCAGGTGACTATTGTAGTGAATGAGGACGTATATCTGACCACAAAAGATGGAAAAATTTTTAACGGCTGATCAAAGGAGGCTTTGCTATGGAAATGAAGAAATTGATCAAGGATATGCTCGACAAAAAAGTATGGGCAGTGATAGGCGCTACTGAAAATTCCGAGAAATTTGGAAACAAAATCTATAAGAAACTTAAAAAATTCGGATATGAAGTGTATGCGGTCAACCCGATGTACGATACTGTGGACGGGGATGTCTGTTATAAAGATTTGGCATCTATTCCTGTGAAAGTGGACTGCGTGGATGTGGTTGTGGCTCCCGAGCGCGCTAAGCTGGCTCTTGAGGAAGTCATCAATCTCGGTATCGAGAATATCTGGTTCCAACCGGGTACGTTCACACCTGAGATCATCGACGCCTCTGAGGTGGCCGGAGTCAATACGGTATATTATAATTGTGTATTGGTCGAACTCGACAAAAAATAAAAACAAAGTTCACAAGGAAGGAAGTAAAGGGGAAATGGAGAAAACGGTTCAAGAACAAATCGATTTAACCGTTCAGTGGATTCGCGATACGGTGAAAGGATCCGGTACAAATGGCGTTTTAGTTGGCATTTCTGGCGGCATTGATTCAGCGGTTGTGGCTTGTCTGATCAAGCGTGCTTTTCCTGAAAATTCGCTGGGTGTGATTTTGCCATGCAAAAGCAATCCTAAGGATGCACAGGATGCCATTGCACTCGCGGAGGCTTGTGGTATTGAGTACTTCACTATCGACATCACTGAGGAACATGAGCTTTTATATGGACAAATCCAAAGAAGACTCGAAGGTAAAACTGTTTTGAATGAAAGACTGGCAGATGCCAATCTCAGAGCGCGTCTCAGAATGTCAACGCTTTATGGGGTCGGTAATTCACTTGGCTATCTTGTTGCCGGAACGGACAATAAGGCTGAGATTCATACGGGTTACTTCACAAAGTATGGAGATGGTGGAGTGGACATCATCCCAATTTGCAATCTGCTCAAAAGAGATGTCTATGATTGGGCGAAAGAACTCGGTGTGCCTGCTCAGATCATCGAGAGAGATCCATCTGCAGGACTTTGGGAAGGTCAGACCGATGAGAGTGAAATGGGCACCACCTATGACATGATCGACGACTACCTTGTCGGTAAGTCAATCCCTGACAATGACCGTGCAATCATTGAAAGACTGCACAAAAATTCCATGCACAAACGTTCAATGCCTCCGGGACCTCCTGTATTCTAAAATGTGTCAAATAAAATTTGCTTTTCATAGCACATTCTTTGTGCTATGATATTTTTGCAAAAATGAATAGGAGAGAATACTGTGGGAAGAATTGGAACAATCATAAATCGTAAAGGCAAGCAAGATGCCAAAAAAGCAAAAGAGTTCACGAAACTCGGTAGATATATCATGGTGGCAGCAAGAGAAGGTGGCGCTGATCCGGAATACAATGCAGCACTCAAAAGTGCCATTGAAAAAGCCAAAGCTGCAAATATGCCAAATGACAATATTGACCGTGCTGTAAAAAAAGGAGCGGGAGATTCAGACGGGGCTGTGTTTTCAGAGCTCACTTATGAAGGTTATGGTCCAGGTGGAGTGGCTGTCTTGGTGGAATGCCTCACCGACAACACGAACAGAACCGCTGCCGATGTGAGAAGTTACTTTTCAAAAGGTAAAGGTAACCTCGGTACTAATGGCTGTGTCAGCTTCATGTTCGACCATAAGGGTGTTCTTGTCATCGATAAGACTGAAGGTATGGATGATGAAGAGATGGAAATGGCCGCTATTGAAGCCGGTGCGGAAGATTTCTCAGTGGAAGATGACCACTACGAGATCTATACTGAAAGTGGTGATTTCGCAGATGTTAGAGAGACTCTTTCGGGTCAAGGATTTGAATTCAGCATGGCTGAACTCAGATATCTGCCTCAGACCATGACAAAACTCACGGATGAGGAAGACATCAAATTTATGCAAAAGATGGTTGATTTGCTCGAAGATTGTGACGACGTGCAAAACGTTTATCACAACTGGGAAGAGTAAACAAAAGGGGACAGGTCCAAATTGGTAAAATGGGGACGGGTCTGAATTGGTACCTAGCAAGCTAGGTGCCAATTTGGACCTGTCCCCTTTTATATTTCACCAATTTGGACCCGTCCCCTTTTGTATTTGATCTAAATGTAAGCTTCTATGTCAGCTGCCATGTCCATTGGCTCGACAGCTGGCTCGAAACGTTTGACGATGTTGCCTTCTCTGTCGATCAGGAATTTTGTGAAATTCCAACGAATCGCATCTCCAGCTGCAAATGAAGGGAATTTCTCCTTGATCATGGCATCGAGAATTTTGTTGGTGGTTTGTGACATATCAAAGCCTTGGAATGGAGCGTTTTGAGTCAGATATTTGAAAATCGGGTGAGCAAATTTACCGTTCACATCAATTTTTTCGAAAAGTTGAAATTCAACACCGTAATTGAGTTCGCAAAATGTTTTGGTCTCTACGCTGTCTCCAGGTTCCTGCTCCATGAATTGATTACATGGAAAACCTAGGATTTTTACACCTTTGTCTTTGTAGCGATCATTGAGTTTTTGTAGATCTGCAAATTGAGGAGTGAAACCACATTTGCTGGCGGTGTTGACGATGACCATAACTTGATCGCGGTAGTCCTGAAGTGAAATGACGTTGCCGTCGATGTCTGTTGCTGTAAAATCGTAAATGTTCATATAAGAATGCCTCCGTATTTTTAATTGATTACAATTAGATTGTACACAATCAATATGAAGGTGTCAACATTTATTTCAAACAAAAAGGTACCGATTTGGACCTGTCCCAAATCAGTACCTTCCTTTTTGGTTGTAAATTAAAGTGGTAAAGCTTACAATATAAAATAATAGCAAAAAAATCTCGATGCGAGTGATTGCCATCGAGGTATATTGAAGGTTAAAGAGAGGAATTATTGTCTTAAAATGGATATACCCTCCTTTTTAAAAAATATGCACAAACGTTAAAATTTAGGAGTAAAATTATGAATAAAACAGTTGAACCGGATTATCTGGCATATTTTAAGTGTATCGGAGGCGATTGTGAAGACAGTTGCTGTATCGGATGGGACGTGGACATCGACCACAAAACCTATCAAAGCTACAAAAATGTGAGCGACCTAAGAATGAAAAAACAGTTTGACAAGTTCATATATGAAAACGATTGGATCACAGATCCAAATGTTGACTTCGCTAAAGTAGAACTGACACCAGATAAGAAATGTCCTTTTTTAAATGCAGACAAGCTGTGTATCATTCAAAAGCATCTGGGTGAAAAGTATCTGTCCAATGTGTGCACCTATTATCCCAGAACAGTGAATAAAGTGAATGGCGTATTTGAAATGACGCTTTCTCCTTCTTGTCCAGAGGCGGCAAGACTTATTCTTCTGAACCCGAATGCCATGAAAATGCATGAGATAGAGAAGCCAGGAAAATACCCGATTATCACTTTTGACGTCGATCAGAAGT
>JAWSUW010000056.1:0-20151 GCA_033549245.1 Bacillota bacterium
TGCGACCTATGATGAACTTGTTTCCACTGAAGAAATTGGCGATAAGATGGCGCTTAGTATCCTCAGATATTTCGGATCGGATGAAATCAAAATGATGATAGAACGTTTAAGAGCTATGGGACTCAATATGACAAGTTTCAGTACTGAGACCGCAGAGGGTGTTTTCAGCGGAAAAACTATAGTGGTTACCGGGATATTGACACGTTACACGAGAGATTCAATCAAGGCTTTGATCGAAGAAAATGGTGGAAAAGTCAGTGGAAGTGTATCCAAAAAAACGGATTTCGTGGTTGTCGGAGAGAATGCTGGATCCAAGGCAGACAAGGCAGATGCACTTGGTGTGCCGATGATTACGGAAGATGATTTTGAGAAAATGTTGTAAGTTGTGAAAAATGGCCTCTCTGTGAGCCATTTTTTTTACGAAACAGTTAATTATCCATTACGAACACCCTTTAAATCAGGGATTATGATATAATATTGAATTGAAAAAGCAAATCAATGAGGTGTATAATGAGTGTTGGAAAAATGAGTAATGACGACCTTGAAAATGTCGTTCTTAAGAAAATAAAGCCTGTCAGAGAAGATATTCTCATTAGACCGGGCATCGGTGAAGATTGTGCGGCTATTGAGTTTGGAGATATGGCCTGTGTGATTACAACCGATCCGATCACAGGCAGTGACAGCAATCTTGGAAAACTGGCAGTGCATGTCTGTGTAAACGATATCGCATCAAGTGGATCCGTTCCAGTGGCTCTACTTTTGACTGTGCTTTGTCCCAAAGACACTGAAAAGGAAGTCATTGAAGACCTTTTAATCGAAGCAAACAAAGAAGCCAACAGCATGGGCATTGAGATCATTGGTGGACATACCGAACTCACCTCTGCTGTAAATAGAATTATTGTTTCTGCTACGGCAATCGGAAAAATTCCGAAAGATAAATTAATACGAACAGGCAATGCGCAAAATGGAGATTGGATCTATCTGACAAAAAAAGCAGGTCTTGAAGGCACTGCGATCATAGCAACTGATAAGCGAAGAGATTTGCTGGAAATACTCAGCAACAGAGAACTCGATGAAGCAAGCGCCATGATGGAACACATCAGTGTACTGGGGGAAGGTCTGATTGGTCAGGAAGTCGGGGTCTCGGCAATGCATGATGCCACAGAAGGTGGTGTGCTTGGAGCTATTCATGAGCTTTGTGAAGCGAGCGAGAAGGGGTGTCGCATAAGAAGAGAGAAAATCTCGATTCATGCTGTGACGGAAAAAATATGTGATTTTTATCATATCGATCCACTTAAGCTCATCGCCAGCGGATCCATGGTTATGGCAGTACCTCCCGAACGTGCTACGGACCTTGAAAAAGCATTCCTGGATGCTGGAATTGAGTATTCCAAAGTTGGTGTTGTCACAGAGAGTCAGGAGAAGATCGTATGTTATGGTGAGGATTCGGTGGAAATGATCTGTGATGAGATAATGCCACCTGAATCAGACGAGCTATACAAAGTAATTAACTAGCAGAAAGGAAAATCAAATATGAATAAGAGAATTCAAGGAAAAGTCGGATTACTTATGGCATTGATCATGTGCTTTACATTGATCTCACCACTACAAACGGTATTCGCAAACAAGTATTCGGAATTTGAAAGTGTTGAACTCTATGACAGAATCAGCAAAAAAGATGTTTCTTATGAACCGATCTCCCTCATGATCAAAGGACAGGATATTTTTTCTGATACCCCGGGAATCATTGTGAACGAGAGAGCTCTTGTCCCGATTGCTGCGATTTTCAAAGAACTTGGCATTGAATACAGCTGGGTTCAGGACACTGAGGAAATTAAATTTAGTGTCGGTGGAAAATCCGTGGTTATGCAAATTGACAATAAAAATGCCCAGATCAATGGTGTATCGACACTGCTTCCAGATGGTGTCGCTCCTAGGATTTTCTCCTATGATGGTATAGGAAGGACCTATGTCCCAGTGAGATTCGTGACAGAAATACTTGGACTCAGCGTTTCTTGGATCAATGAGACGAGAACAGTCGCAATCAACAAATTGGAACAGACTATGACAGGCGCATACTTGAACTATAAAAACAAATATCCTGAAATCAGACTCAAAGTCACCGGTGAAGTGGAGGCGACCTCATTTGTAATCGGAGGGGCAGATGTCGGTGGACAGGATCAGATCGTAGTGGATGTTCAAAATACAAATCTTAATATCACTAATATGGACAACAATTGGTCCCAAAATGGCAATACGTGGATTTACGACATATACGATGGTATTTTTGGACTCGATCGTGTTGAGCTCACTTTAACGAGCACCAATCCGAAAACAACGAGATTGACACTTTTCCAGAATGAACGAAGAGGCCATGACATATCTTATGATGCGGCCACAAAGGAACTCGTCATCAGACTCATCAATACAGTGAATGAGGTCTCTGTGGAAGAAATATATTCTACAGATACAGTGGTCATCAAAACCAGTGAAAATCCGATGTTCCAACCTACAATCGAAGGCAACAAGATCATAGTGGATGTCATCGGCAGTTATTTACATGCAAATGAAGGCATCAAAGAATTGATGGCGGTTAACACAGGCAAAATTAAATCTGTGACCTATGAACAAAGAAAAGAAGCCTTCTATGCACCTTGGGATGACATCACGAGGGTGACTATCGAACTGACCGAAGCGCCTACTTACGATGATTTCTACGTCGAGGGCAAAGGTTCGGAGATATTGGTTTACGTCAGTGACAATCCGATCAACAATTTCGATTACGTGAAACTGGATAATTCGAAAGCCAATTTGAGTGTACGACTCTTTGAAAACTCCAATGTCTCATACAATTACAATCCAGACACGAAAATGATTCAAATGTCCATTCCTAAGAGTGTGACAGATCTTGGAAGTTTCGACTTCCCGGTCAATGACAATATCGTCGAGTCCGTTGTGATCTCAGAGACTGCGGAAACTTATGACATGGCTGTCAAATTATCACCTTCCACCACTGTCTCCAATCTTTCTAGTGGAAGCAAGGTATTATTGACCTTCGTCAACCAAGTCATTCAGAATTCCGATTTCAACCAGACGCTGGTAGTCATCGACGCTGGCCACGGTGGTCGTGATCCAGGTGCAGTTGGAAGTTTGGTTCAAGAAAAAGTGCTTACTCTCAGAGCTTCAATCATGCTACAGAAGGAACTTGAGAAACAAGGCTTTAAAGTATATATGACCCGTTCAAAAGATGAATATGTCAACCTTTATGACCGTGCGGCAATGGCGGAAGGACTTAATGCGACTGTCTTTGTGAGTATCCACATCAATGCGCATACAGGGTCCAGCGCAAACGGTGTTGAAGTGCTTTATGGTAATCAATCACTCTCCAGCGACAAGGGACTGGCACAAAAGATCCAAAGTGAACTGATCAGACAACTTGGAGCAACTGATAGAGGCATCGCACATCGCCCGAATCTTGCAGTTCTTAGAGAAACGACCATGCCTTCAGTACTTGCTGAACTCGGATTCATCAGTAATCCTACTGAACAAAGCAAGTTGATGGACAACACTTATTTACAAAAGGCAGCGAACTCAATCGCAAAAGGTATTGTGGAATTTTTAAAATAGAAAGGATTTTTGATGAGAATAGATGAACGAACCAACGAAGAGCTCCGCCCTGTTAAAATCACGAGGAATTATCTCATGCATCCCGCAGGGTCGGTGCTGATCGAGATGGGCAACACCAAAGTCATATGTACTGCAACAGTAGAGGAAAAGGTCCCCCATTTTTTAAAGGGGGCCGGATCTGGTTGGGTGACTGCGGAATACGGCATGCTTCCGGGATCAACGGGACAAAGGAAGACCAGAAACACAAAAGGTATTGACGGAAGAAGTCAAGAGATCCAAAGGCTGATCGGCAGGTCCCTCAGGTCGATTATTGACCTGAAAGCACTGGGTGAACGCACCATTTGGATTGACTGTGATGTCATCCAGGCAGATGGAGGTACTAGAACAGCTTCTATCACGGGAGCATTTGTAGCACTTTCAGATGCAGTGTCAAAAATCATGGAACAAGGTCTAATAACTCAATCTCCAATCACAACGAACGTGGCTGCAGTCAGCGTAGGGGTTGTGAACGGCGAAGTCATGCTGGATTTATGTTATGAGGAGGATTCTGCGGCACATGTGGATATGAACCTCGTCATGACAGCAGAAGGCGAATATATCGAATTACAAGGTACAGGAGAAGAACGTCCGTTTGATAAAAAGCAATTAAACGCGTTGCTCGAGTTTGGCGAAAGAGGCATAGAAGCTTTGATCAAGGCGCAAAATGAAGCGATGAGGTGAGTTATGAGAAAAAGAGTTGTACTTGCATCTTCCAATAAACACAAACTGAAAGAAATAAAAGCGATTCTGGAGGGTTTTGAATACGACCTGGTCGCGCTGGATGAAATTGATCTCGGTGATCTTGAAATCGAGGAAACCGGAACCACATTTGAAGAAAATGCCTATATCAAAGCCAAGACTGTCGCCGATTTGACAGGAGAAATCACTCTTGCGGATGATTCAGGGCTTGAAGTGGATGCGCTTGATGGTGCGCCAGGTGTCTATTCGGCACGTTATGCCGGGGAACCTTCAAATGACATCAAAAATAATAAAAGATTGATTGGTGCACTAGAGGGTATTCCTACTAGTGAGAGAACGGCACGATTCGTCTCAATGATTGTCATGTTGTTTCCAAACGGCGACAAACTTGAAGCAAGGGGTACTCTTGAAGGTGTGATTGGGCACTCACCAGCTGGGCATAATGGCTTCGGCTATGATCCTTTATTCATTGTGCCCGATCTCAATAGATGCCTGGCGGAACTGTCCGCAGAGGAAAAAAATGAAATTAGCCACCGCGCCAACGCTTTGAAGCAATTGAAAGAATTGTTGAGGAAGTATCATGAAAATAGCAGTAATCAGTGACACACATGGACATACCGGTCGAGTTATGGCTTATATTGAACATGAAAAAGATAAAATCGATGAAATATGGCATTTAGGCGATTATTACAACGATTTTGCCCTTTATACGGGCATTCCGGTAATAGCTGTCAGAGGTAATGGGGACATTGGCGTCAAAGGGCCTGAGTCCCTCGTCATTGAACGCATGGGTCATAAGGTGTTCCTGACCCATGGACACCATTATCGCGTAAAGCAGTCGCTTATGCAGCTGTTTTACAAGGGTATTGAGGAAAGCTTTGAATTGATCTGCTTCGGACATACCCACAAACCGACCAATCTGCTTGAGGAAGGAGTCCGACTCTTCAATCCGGGCAGTCCGACCCACCCCTATCCGTCATGCGCTCCAACCATTGGAATTATTGAATTTTCTGACAATGGGATATCTGCAAAACATATTCATTTGTAGGGAAAATATCATAAAAAGGTGTTGACGGGTATAGGCGAATCATGTATAATAAAATTCGTCAGTAAACAACGGGGTGTAGCGCAGTTTGGTAGCGCATCTGGTTTGGGACCAGAGGGCCGCGGGTTCAAATCCTGCCACCCCGACCAATGTGCGTTCGTAGCTCAACTGGATAGAGCACCGCCCTTCTAAGGCGGGGGTTAGGGGTTCGAGTCCCTTCGGACGCACCATTAATTTTGTTTATTTTCGAATGTTGTGGCGACTGTCGTCAAGTGGTTAAGACAAAGGACTGTGACTCCTTCATGCGTGGGTTCAAATCCCATCAGTCGCCCCATTTTATTGGGGATTCGCCAAGCGGTAAGGCAACGGACTTTGACTCCGTCATTCACAGGTTCAAATCCTGTATCCCCAGCCATAGGATCCATTAGCTCAGTCGGTAGAGCACCTGACTTTTAATCAGGGTGTCCCGCGTTCGAGTCGCGGATGGATCACCATGATGAAAGTCACTCTTTGGAGTGACTTTTTTATTTATATTCAACATTGGCACCCGTAGCTCAATCGGATAGAGTAGCGGACTTCGAATCCGTTGGTTGTGAGTTCGAATCTCGTCGGGTGCACCACAAAAAAGACTGAACTGCCTTTGGCAATAGTTCGGTCTTTCTTCTATTATTACATATGATGAAATGAGGAAATATCGTGAAAGAATTTCTTGTCCAAAAACGTTCATATATCGCACTGATTGCGATTATTTTGAAATTGCTTCTATATTATCAGCTCATGAATGTCACTGGAAATGCACTTGTTCTTGTCGCATTTAGCGTGGTGTTCATTGCTTGGGTTTACCGCTTTTTTAAAGGAAATGTCCCGACTTTCATTGGAGCTTACTTCTTGGTTTCCACCTTGATGTTTGTGGACGTCATTTATTTCAAATATTTCAACAGGAGTTTGAGTTTAAATATGATTGGGGAAGCGCATCTGCTTGGTGATGTGAAGGAGTCCATTTTATATTTGATTGGCTTCAAAGAACTTTTGTTGTTCATGGATTTACTGGTCATTGTGCCTTTTTTACTACTGGATCAAGGTGTGAAAAAAAGGGTCAAAATAATTTCCGGAGTAATGGTTGCAATCACAATGGGTATGTTGATCGTCAACCCCATTGGTGGAGACGCCGCCTCAAGCATCAACCATCAGGAATTCTTCATGTATCATATCAAGGATATCGCCTCTGTGATCTCTGGAGCAACTGAGCAAAATACTGAAATTGAGATGGACTTCGAAGAGAAGGATGCTACGGAAGGCGAGTATTTTGGGATTGCCAAAGATAGAAATCTGATTGTCATACAGGTGGAGTCGCTTCAAAGTATGATGATCGGAAAAGCATATGAAGGGCAAGAGCTGACTCCGGTACTCAACTATCTGATTGGGAAGGATTCATTTTACTTCGACAGTTATTTTCAGCAACTGGGAAAAGGGAATACCTCTGATGCAGAATTTGTAAGCCAGAATGGACTATATGCGCCGATTTTCACTCAGGCATATAGTGCTTATTCGCATAACAAGTACCATGGACTACCTTGGATTATGAAGGATCACGGTTACGAGACATTGGTGCTCCATGGTTATAAAAAAGAATTTTGGAATCGAGAAGTCGCATATCCCGGTCAGGGATTTGATACGTTCTATCATGAGGATCATTTCTCAAGCGAAACCCCCATTGGTCTAGGGGTGAATGATGTGGAATTTTTCACTCAATCCATGGAATATCTTGAAAAAGCGGAAAGTCCGTTCTACAGTTTTTTGATTACTTTAACCAATCATAATCCTTTTGAGTTGCCCGATGATCAGAAAACAATTGCACTGAAAGCAGCAGATGAGGGCACGCTGTTCGGAAATTATTTGAATGGTGTCACGTATTCCGATCATGCCATAGGCATTTTTATCGAAGAACTGAAACAATCTGGACTATATGAAAACTCAATAATTGTCATATATGGCGATCATTTTGGACTCAACAGCAATGATCAGTCGATTCATGATAATGTTTCGGCATTTTTGGGTTACTCTTATGATTATGAAGAGATGCTCAGAATTCCGCTGATTGTTCATATTCCAGGTTCAGGCGTGGAGGAGACTATAGATACTGTCGGTGGTCAAATTGATTTTATGCCGACGATACTCAATTTGATGGGATTCGCTAATGTGAATCCGTATGCGTTTGGCCGGGATCTGATCAATTCGGATTCGGGATTTGTTGCCTCACAGACTTACATGCTTAAAGGGTCCTTCATTCAAGATGAGATTGTATTTGAGATGTCTCGGGATGGAGTTTTCAACAATAGCCGTGCGTGGAATCGATTCACGAAAGAATCTGTGGATATCGAGCTGTGCCGCGAAAGTTACGAACAGGCTTTGAAAGAAATCAACAGTTCTGCTGTTATACTTGAACAAAATTTGATTGCAGGTTTCATGGAAAATCAAATTGATATGACGGATTTGGAGCCAGACAAAGGCGAATGGTCCATGGAGGATATTGAATGGTTGGATTCCGCTGAAGTGGACAATCTCACTCGGTTATATGATGAGGGGGTCAACGGGTTTGGGATAGGGCAACTTCATGAAGAGAAAAACGTTTCTGATGTGATGGAATGGCTGACAATCCATCCGGATGCGTTTGTAGCCGCATTCTTTGATTTTGATCAACTTAATGTGGTGGATCAAGAATTGAAACGGCAGATTGCACCGATGATGACTAATATGGAAGATTACACCAGGCTGGAATACATGGGATTTAGAAATATCATTTATGTTCCGGATTTGGAACTGAACACCCAGGAAGAAATTGATGATTTCATAAAAAACAATGTTTTATTGGGGGTAATACGGTAAAATGAAATGCCAAGAGTGCGAGCACTCTTGGCATTTATTCTATGATAAATGTATCTTAATCAGTTCCATCACCAATCTTGATGAATCCACAAGATCCTTAATGTGGAGATGCTCTTCAAGCGTGTGTGGTTTTTTCTCGCCAATTCCTAGGTTGATGGCAGTGATTCCGTTGGCGTTGTACACATTGGTGTCGCTACCACCGCCTGATGCGGCTGTAAATGGCTTCAGACCGATGTTCTCGCATGCCTTTATGGTAGTTTTCACGATCGGTGCGTCAACGTCAACAGAGAACGCAGAATACATACGAACGACATCACACTCAACTTTTGCACCGAACTCTTTTGCTGCTGCCTCAAAACATTCCACCATATGGTCAGATTGAGCTTTGAGTTTGTCGTTGTCAAGACTTCTGGCTTCTGCTTTGATGATGACTTCTGGAGTAACGATGTTTGTGACGCTACCGCCTTCTATGGTTCCGATGTTCGCAGTAGTCTCCTCATCGATTCTCAGCAGTTTCATACGGCTGATCGCTCCGCTGGCAACCATGATGGCGCTGATGCCTTCTTCAGGTGCGACGCCCGCATGAGCGGATTTTCCAAGCACTTTAACATCAATCTTGTCTTGGGCAGGACCTTTGACGATGATTTGTCCAGGCTCTCCACCACTATCTAAGATAAATGCTCTTTTGGCATTAAGAGTTGAATAATCGATATTCTTAGCGCCGTGAAGGCCACCTTCCTCAAATATACTGAATGCGATTTCGATATCTGCGTGAGGGAGATTGTTTTCTTTGATTGCTCTAATGGCTTCCACTACTGCGGCGATGCCGGCTTTGTCATCACCACCAAGAACTGTGGTGCCGTCGCTGTAAATAACACCATCGCGGATTTCAGGCTTAATGTCGACACCTGGAGATACAGTATCCATGTGACAACTGAACAATATGGTTTCACCAGGAGCGTTACCTTTCAGTTTGGCTATGACATTTCCAGTATCACTGCCCACTTTGGGACCAGCATCATCTATCGTGACTTCCATACCGAGGGCTTCAAGTTCTTTAGAAATGAACTCGGCAAATTTTCCTTCTTGTTTTGTAGGGCTTGATATTTTTACATAATCCATAAATGAGTTAACGATTCTTTCCTTGTTGATCATATTCATTACCTCCAAAAAAATAGTAAAAAGTAAGAGACATCTTTATTATAGCAGATGTCTCTTAGTGTTTTAACGATTATCTCATGAACGCATCAGGACCGATTGGCAATCCAGTGAAGTACCAGAGAGCCATCATGATTGTCCAACCCAACAAGAAGATGATTGAGTATGGAAGCATCATTGAGATCAAAGTACCGATACCTGTGTCTTCATCATATTTTTGTGCAAATGTGATGATTACTGCAAAGTAAGACATGAGTGGTGATATGATGTTTGTTGAAGAGTCACCAATTCTGTATGCAAGTTGTGTGAACTCAGGCGTGATTCCAAGACGGATCAACATCGGAACGAATATTGGAGCCATAATCGCCCACTTCGCAGAAGCTGAACCTATGAACAAGTTGATGAATGCTGCAACAACAATAAATGCAAGTACTAATGGTAAACCTGTGAATCCAATTGCTTGAAGGAAGTTTGCTCCACTTACAGCAAGGATGATTCCAAGGTTGGTGTGGCTGAAGTATGCAACGAACTGTGACGCCACGAATGCAAGAACAAGGTATCCACCCATGGAAGCCATAGCTTTACCCATTGAGTGAACAATATCTTTATCGCTCTTGATTGTTCCGGCAGCCATACCAAATGCGATACCAGGAATCAAGAAGAACAACATGATTGTTGGAACAAGACCGTTTCCGATGAATGGATTGAGGTCGCCATCCACTCTTAGAAGGCCATTGCTTGGAACAGTGAGGAATAACATTAGTGCTGAGAATGCAAGGATAGAGAGTCCGGCCATTTTGAGACCTTTTTTCTCAGCAGGAGAAACTTCCATTGTTTCAATGAGTTTTTCACCTTTGTATTCACCAAGTCTAGGCTCGACTATTCTTTCAGTGACCCAAGTACCAAGGATTGTGAGAAGGAAAGTCGAGACGAACATGAAGTAGTAGTTTGCAGTTGGTAAAATTTCAAAGTCAAAACCGCCAACTTTAATAGCTTCATTTGTGATCCCTTGAAGTAATGGATCAAGTGTACCAAGTAATAGGTTTGCTGAGAAACCTGCTGAAACGCCGGCAAATGCAGCTGCAAGACCAGCGAGTGGATGTCTACCGAAACTTAAAAATACAATGGCACCAAGTGGAACAAGTACAACGTAACCCGCATCTGATGCGACGTTTGACATGATACCCATCAATACTACAACAGCAGTAATGAGTTTCTTTGGAGTTCCAAGTACGATTTTCTTAAGTGTGGCACCGATAAGTCCAGTACCTTCTGCTACACCTACACCAAGCATTGCTACAAGCACAGTTCCGAGCGGTGCGAAGCTTGTGAAGTTCTTTGTAGCTGAAGTGAACATGTAACGGATGCCTTCAGCATTTAAAAGTGATACCGCTGAAACAGTCGCATCAGCTTTTGATCTTGCATCATAGTAAGATACAGTCAAGTTGGTGCGTGCCGCAATTTCTGAAATAATAATAACAATAAGGGATAAGATGACGAAAATAGTTACAGGATGAGGCAATTTGTTTCCGCCTCTTTCCACCAGGTCAAGAAAACGAGTGAATAAACCCTTGTTCTTGACAGCAGTGTCTTTTGATTTCATGGTATTCCTCCTAGAGATTATTTTTAACTTAAAATCATTATATAGGGAGGAAAACCAAATGAAAATTTTTCTAACATATTTCTCTGAGAGATTATTCTGATTTTATTTACAAATCATTCACATGTGCAATGAGAATTTAACATAATCTATAGATATTTTTAGGTCTGCCGACCTGTCCATATACTGGAATCACTTCGACAACACCTGTATCCAGAAGATGATGGATGTATCGATGTACAGTTTGATAGGCAAGGCTCACACCGAGTGCCACATCGTCAATGGTAACGCCTTCAGTTTGCGCCTTCAAATAATCGACGATCAATGAAAGAGTAGCGGCACTGATTCCTTTTTCCACATAGATTTTTTCTCTGGAGCGCATGGATTGAAGCTGGATGGCGTTGATTCTGAGATTGACGTTGATTCGTGCGATCAAATCAGGTGCCTTGATCGGTTTGATTGCAAAGTCTGTCGCTCCGACTTCGATAAATTTGTCTGAGATTTCCTGTCGTTCATCAACTGTCAGGACAAGGATTGCAACCGCCTCATCCAGTTCCTTGATTTTTTTTACTGTGGTAAGTCCATCCCAACCCGGCATGTGATAATCCACAATCACGAGGTTTGGGTTGTCATCGATACACTTTTTGACTCCTTCGATTCCGGTACTTGCAGTGACAACTTCATAACCGGAATAGAGACATATTTCTTTGATGGTGTAAACTATATCCGCTTCATCGTCAATAATGAGGATTTTTTTCTTACGCTCTGATTGCATGGTTGACCACCTTTCTTAAGAGGAGTGTCCGGGAAATGAAACAGTCACGACTGTACCAATGCCTACTTCACTTTTGAGATTTATAGTGCCTTCGTTGTCTTCAATCACTTTTTTGGCAAAGGAAAGACCAAGACCCGAAGTTTGATTCGTGGAGAAGCCAGCAATCCAAATTTTGTCCAGTTTTTCTTTTGAGATGCCTATGCCGTTGTCAGAAATAATGATTTGGATATCGTCGCCGTTTCTGGTGACTTCAATATTAATTTCTTTGAAATCATGAGTATAGGGGACTACAATTGCGTTCTCAATCAAGTTGATTAGTGCGCGGACTACGCGGATTTTGTTGACATAGATACTAGGTAAGTCAGGTTCCGCATGGATTTCAATATTTAGTCGTTCATCCTCAACCGGTATTTGTGCCCGCACATATTGAACGACTTCATCGACATTCAGATGCTGTCTTGAGGAATCGTACAGAAAACTCGATATCATCTCCGACATTTTTCCTACTGCACTTTCAATCCGATCCGTATAGTCACCGATTTTTCCGATATCTTTAGAGATGGATAGCAGTGAATTAAGACCTCTGATAGTCACAAGGGGTGTTTTGAGATCGTGGGTCAGTGAGTTGATCTCTTCATAAATTCTATTTTCCATCGCTTGAGATTGAATGGCGGAAAGTGCTTTTTCTTTTTGAAAGTTCTCTTCTGCAATACTGATGTTCCGATCGTGTGACATGAAGAGAATCGAAGTGAT
Source organism: Bacillota bacterium (assembly GCA_033549245.1). Taxonomy (GTDB): domain Bacteria; phylum Bacillota; class Clostridia; order Peptostreptococcales; family Acidaminobacteraceae; genus Fusibacter_D. Next base: position 12,583 of record JAWSUW010000056.1, read on the forward strand.
GATTGCAGATAAAAACATGGGGAGAAAAAATGCAAGTCCCATAAAATTCATTACGGATGTGCTATGCAAATAAACTGACGTTATTTTTATGCTCGTAGCCACATCGGTGACTCCAAATTGGTAAGAAGTCAGTGCGGGCATGACGTTGAGCCAGGAAAATGCAAAAAAAATCTGAATGGACAGTACAGATGAACGAAACAGTGGATAATTGTCACTTGTGGAAGGCTTGATCAAAACTAGGGTCACCAAGGCGGAAACCATTCCGTTCAGTGGCTCCCAAGGCAGTTTCATCCAATAACCGATCAAAAGGTTCATGCCTATAAAAGCCGCAAAGTGAATAGCATAACGGATGTTGGTGTTGATTCTTCTTTGGCCGCCTGTAAGCACTAGAACACATGAGATGCTGAGAAAGATAAGTGTGTTTTGAACCGCATGTAGAAAATTGTTTGATGCTGCGGACAAGATCAAGTGCCCACTGTCTCCTGTTGTGATTGCTTCTCTGATTTTGACAATCATGTTGAACCAGGATTCTTCAGTCACAGCAGGAAAAAAAACTGCCATCATCACTAAAAAAAGAGTGGCAAAACCATATTTGAGTTCTTCTTTATTTTGGGTTCCTATCATATCGACCTCTTACCTGAATGCTGATGCATAGGGTTCTGATACATCATTAATATTTTTCACTAGAGTCAAGGGAATATCATTTTGTCTGGCCATCTCCGAAATGAAATGGTCGAAATCTCCCTCAAAAGTTGAAATGACATAATGGGATTTTGGAATAATGTTTCCAAGCATCACATCGGTTTCAGCTGCACGACGTTGTTTGCCACCTATAAAAACTGAAATGACAGTGACATCATTTTGGGAGGCATAGTTGAGAAGACTTTCGATTCTTTTTGACTCTGTCTCAAAGCTTAGTTGGTTCACCTTTTCACTGAGTGGACTGTATCCAATGACAAAGACAATGGTATTGATGTCTTCAAGGTCTTCATTTTCAGCTTGCGGCATAAAAAAATTATGAATCATCAGCTTATTTGAAATATCTTTAATGATATAGGTATCTGTACTTTGTCCAGCCGAAGTGACAAGTATGGTCTCTTCTGCTATTGGTCTTGGTAGTGAAGGGACAACATGGGCGTTCACATTTGGAGAGAGTGGACTGTTAGTGGAAATCAGGTAGAGAAGGATAGCCAAAACCGGCAAAATCAATAAAGTTCTAATTCTATAGATCATTTTCCGTCCTTGTCCGATTCATCAATCAGTTCGATTTGATTCAGGACTTCCTTTCCAGTAATATGCGGTTCGAATCCTTTGACGAGATTGGATGACCCGATTGCTGTCATTGTATGTGTCAAAGGAATGGATACGACCTCTGAGGCAATGATTTCCTGTATTTCCCTGTAAAGACTCTTTCTGAATTCTAGATCTGTTACATTGCGCGCTTGTACCAAGAGTCGATCTACAGTCTGGTTTTTATAAAACGAATAGTTTAGTGCCAGTCCCGATTTGGTGTTCTCCGATGAGAAAAATGTATAGAGGAAATTGTCTGGGTCTACGATATCACCATTCCACCCGACAATGGCCATCGGATGATTGCCCTCTTTGATGGCTTCGATAAATGTATCCCATTTGATGATGTGAAGATCCACTGTGATATTGGCTTTTGCAAGCTCGGATTGTAAAAATTTCGCAACCTGAACAGGGTTTGATATATAGCCTCTCGGTTGGTCCATCACCCATAATGAAGTGGTAAAACCATCTGGATAGCCAGCTTCTCTAAGGAGTCTTTTGGCCGCGTTTACATCCGGTTCAGGGGATTTGATGGATTCATGATAACCGAGCAAGACAGGTGGCAAAAATGTACTTGCCGGTCTGGTCAGTGGATTGGGATCATCGTTGATCATTTCGTTTTTGTCGATCAGAAGACTTATGGCTTGTCTGACTTTCAGATTGTCGAAAGGTTCAATATTGTGGTTGAGTGCCATATAGCTGATATTGAAATAGGGTCTATAATAGAGCTTCAATCGTTTGTCCGTTCTCGATTGTTCGACTTCTGACGGGTTCAGACCATCTACGATATGCACCTCACCGTTCAACAGCAAATCAATCTTGCTGATTTGTGGATTGATTTTCTTGAAAATAACTTGATCCACTTTGGCCTTGGTACCCCAATAATCCTTATTTTTCTCAAGTGTTATCTGAATGTTTTTTTCCCAGGATTCGAGTTTGAAAGGTCCGGTACCTACTGGGCTTGATTTTAAGTTTTCATTGTACTTCATAATGGCTTCAGGACTTGCGATTCCGAAAGAAGGCATTGAAAGTACGCTTAAAAATGGAGCATAAGGTTCATTCAGTACAATCTCAAGTGAATAGTCCGAAAGCGCGGTGACGCTTTTCACGATTCCCGGGAAACCACCGAAACTGTAGCTCCAATAACTGAAATGCCCAGCATGATATGGGCTGTCGATATCCATCCAACGGTGAAAATTGAATGAGACTGCTTCGGCGTTGAGTTTGGAGCCGTCGTGGAATTTGATGTTGTCACGAATTTTGAAAACCCATGTTTTCCCATCCTCGCTCATCTTCCAACTTTCCGCGAGACTTGGTAGAACCTCGGATCCTGTAGTATCGAATTTGACGAGACCTTCATAGATATTGGTAGTGACCTGAAAGGATTCTGAATCAGTGACGACAGCTGGATCAAGACCGATGGAGTCAAGTGTTCTTCCGACGATTAGTGTCTTGGGGTCTTGATCGCCCATTAAGTTTGAAACGGTATCATCATACCAAGCAGATGCTGATTTATTATATTTTATAAGAAGGAATCCCATGGATGCCAACAAAAGAACCAATCCTAAGACCAGTCCTTGCAATCTTAATTTATTCTTCAATTGTATATCCCCTTTATAGATAAATTCTCGATATATTATATCATATTTGTCAAGATACTTTTCTTCGTGATATGTTATAATATAAAATTATAACTATATAAAATGAGGTAAACATAGATGATCAGTATTAAAAAAATAACGAGATTAAGTCTTTTTACAATTGTCGTCTTTTCTGTGTTCGTGATCTGGCTTAATTTTTATTTTGTGCCTGAAGTCAGAACTTATGCTTCAAAGAATCAGTCGTATGAGGAATCCATCACTGAAAAACGCTCCGAAATGGAACTATCCATACGTGTAATGGGCAATATTCATCAACAACTTCAGAAGTCTGAAACACCTGATGTAAGTGACGCATTACAAGAAGCATTCAATAGGAACAAGGGGATTCTCGAACTTAAATCAAGTGAGATCATGGCCGAAATAGATGGACTGAAATTCAATTGGGACAAATTAAATACCATGAGTCTTACCAGGCATGGAAAATCCATACTGGAACTCTCAAGTTTGCTTGATGAGATGAATTCAAAAGCAGAAGAACTGTTTATGATAATGTCCATGGCATCAATCGAGGACATCCCATTTGATTCGCTTGAGGCAATCAAGGAATCAAATACCGAACTCAGCTTGCGGTTAAAAAATGAACATCGTATTCTCAACGATGCTATTGTCGGGGATTTGAATGCTATCATCAATATCATGTTGATCATATTGCTGACCCTGCTTCTCGGTTACAATATCGGAGTGATCAGGTTCATATCAAAAGATTATATTTTTATACACCATAGCTTCAAAGCTCTCGGAAGCAACTGGTTTGAATTTGAGAGTCTACCGACGGTCAAATCCTTATTCAAAGAGGAAAAAGAGATGAAAACCTACATTAAACGATTGTTTGATGAAAGGAAATTCATTTCTGATATCAGAGAAATTTTACTGGAGCATTATATCGTTGACGATGTCATTGAATCGCTTTTTGAAAGTCTCGAAAAGGTCATGGGGATCGATCGGATCGGAATCGCATTTGTTGATTATGACAGAAACCTGCTGATTGCAGAATATGGCGTCTCAAATTATGATGAAGTTTTGCTCGGACCAGGTTTCGAGGTGGAAATAGGTTCGTCCAGACTGTCCAAGATGTTGGTGGATAAACAACCATTTATGACTTCCGATCTTGAGCTTGATTTTATGAATCGTCCAGAGAGTCCTGCACTTGCTCTGCTGAGTAATGAAGGCATCAAATCCAATCTCGTGTTGCCAATGACAATGGGGGATGCTGTTTTTGGGATGGTGTTCCTCAGCTCCAAAGAAAAGCGTTTTTTTGGTCAGGAACATTTGATGCTCGCAGAAAAATTGATATATGAGATAAAAGGGCTTCTGAATCGTTCCTATTTCACAAAGGTCATTTTTTCGAAAATCACAACGAGTTTTTCTGAACTAGTAGATCAGAAAGACAATGAAACCGGAGATCATATCAACAGAATGGTCAAGTATTCCGTGGCTATAGCAAAAGGATTGAGACTTAAAAAATTGCCTGGATATGAAATTGACAGAAAGTTCATACTCGAAATAGAGCGAAATGCCTCTTCCCACGATATCGGAAAAGTAGGCATCCCTGACAGTGTTCTGAAAAAGCCCGGTAAACTCAATCCGGATGAATGGGTGACCATGAAGACTCATGCGGCCATTGGAGCAGATATATTTAGAGATCTCAGAATGGGACTCACCGCTTTTGATCCTGATTTCTATAAAATGGCTGAGGAAATCGCACGCCACCATCATGAAAAATGGGATGGCACTGGTTATCCGGATGGACTTAAAGGCACTGAAATACCTCTATCTGCACGAATAGTCGCATTAGCTGATGTGTTTGATGCCTTGACTTCAAGACGGGTTTATAAGGAAGCATTTTCTCTGGATGACTCACTGGACATCATTAGAAACTCTAAGGGCAATCATTTGGATCCGGTTATCGTGGACGTCTTTTTCGAAAATCTGGAAGTGATGAAAGCCATTATGTTTGGGAGCAAATAAAATAAGTTATATGGTATGAATATTGATTTTTCAATGTTTTTGCTTGTTACATCAAAAGGTATGAGCATTTAGAGATAGAAAAAGTGGAGACAAGTGGTTATAATATTCTATAGGTGTCCGAAAATTTGGTATATTGGGGAGGATTCAATGTTCAAATTCAAAAGAAAGATTGACAGCACAGGTGTGGGAAAGGGATTGAAATTAAAAAAGGGAAAAAGAGAGAGAAAACCTAAAAAAAATAGAGAGAAAAAAAGGTTTCATCTCAAAAAAACAACTTTCAAACGCAAGAAGGAATCGTCAGGAAAGAAATTTGAATTTAGAAATTGGAAAATCAGGCAAAAAATATTCATAGGTTTTATCGTCATCATACTTTCACTTATTTTTATCACTGCAACTGCTTACAATTTTATTGGAAGAATAGTTAAGGATTATATTCCTATCATTGAAGCTCAAACAGTCATTGCCAGTTCAGTACAAGAAATGAACGTGACACAACGGGATTTTGTGATCATAGACCGTTCCAATGAAGAATTCTTTAAAGCGGCTCAGTCACTGCAAGAAGGACAACTCAGTCCTACTGAACGCAGTGTGGAGTTTGGTGAACACTATAACAATGTTTTAAAGACCATTGACGAGCTCAGAAAAACATCGTTGATCAAAAACGATGAAGATCTTATCGACCAACTCTACAAACTTGAAGGGAAATTATCAGTCTACAGACAAACCTTCAATGAGATGCATCTCAACATTCAAAAGCGAGGATTCGGTGAATATGGCGTCATCGGTGAAATCGAATCGCTAAGAAAACTGCTCAAAAATAAGTTGGTGTCTCTACCACAAGATGAAAATCTGGTGAAAGCACTTGCCAATCTTGATCTGGCTCACATCAACTACTTGTATACTCAAGAAGCACGGTATCAAAAACAGATTGCAGATCGACTGGGGTATCCAAACACCCAGGTGGCTTTAGGAGATTACACCCAAAAATTCAAAGATGAGTATAGAGGGATCGCAACGGGTTATACCGACAAATTCCTTGAACTTGTGGAAATCGACAATGTTATTGGAAGGAACGAAAGTGAAGGTTTATTTGCTAAAATCGGGGCTTTGAGCGCAGAAGCAACTGACATGGCAGACATCTTCAATGACAGTATCAAGCAAAGGCTTGAAGATCAAATAGCCGGAACCATGATGATGCTTCTTCTTACAGTCGCAATAATCACTTTGGTTGCTATAGGGTTTGCTGTTATACTTTCAAACATTATCTCAAGACCACTTACAAACGTGAACAAGATGCTCAGTGACATTTCAGAAGGCGAAGGTGACCTGACAAAAGAACTGAATATCAATACTAGAGAAGAAATCGGCACTCTTGCCAAACTCTTCAATCAATTTGTCATGAAAATTAGAAATGTCGTGATTCAGGTGAAAGCGAGTGCAGCTTCACTCACAAACTATACGGATGAAATTCACGAAGCCATAGAACAGGCTAACGAGAGTATAGAACAGGTCAATTTTGAAGTCAGGAACATGGTTGATGGCCTTCAAAACAGCGCAAGTGTTGTTGAGCAGACCACTGCCGGCATAGAGGAGCTTTCCAGCAGCGCCCAAATGATTTCTAAAGAAGCCGATGCTGTGGCAAGTGATTCCAAGCAAGTGCTATCTGCATCGAAAAACGGCGTGGAAAAGCTTTCAAAAGTGGTGAACAGCATTGGACAAGTGAAGAGTTCGACAGAATCCATGGCAGGTGTCATCGGTGCCCTTAAATTGTCATCCGAAGAAATTGTTGGCATAGTCAATATGATCAATGCCATAGCGGAACAGACATCACTTCTTGCACTCAATGCCTCCATAGAGGCGGCTAGAGCTGGAGAACATGGAAGAGGTTTCTCGGTTGTGGCGGAAGAGGTCAGAAAATTGGCGGAGCAGAGCAAAGGTTCGGCTTTCAAAATCAATGACATCATCTCGCAAATTTCCAAGGATATAAAAGGTGCAAGCGAAACCATGATCAAGGAACAAACGCTTGTGGATATCAGTGTCAGCGAAGCCAATGATACCAGCGTGAGTTTTAATGAAATTCTCAGCCTGATAGAAGCGATAGCTGTTAAAATGACGAATATCAGTCACGGCGCACAGCAACAATCAATGATTTCAGAGGAAATGGCCAAAGCAATCGATGAACTTTCACATGTCATGCAAGGCAATGTCGCTTCATCTGAGCGAATCGGTGAAAGCGTTGAGAGCCAAGTGGCGACTTTTGAGGAAATCGCAGCAAGCATTACGGAACTTAAAAATATGGCCGGTCTACTGGAAACGGAAACCAATCGTTTTAAGGTAGTATAATAAAACATTCAAACAAAACGGGGCAGTTTTGCGCAGGGGAAATCGCTGCACGGAATTGCCCCGTCTGGTTTGTCAAAAGAAAGGTGTGTAATAGAATTGATCCAGATCAAAGAATGTTATTTGCATATACTCGATTATATAAATGATACAAAAGTCTTCTCCGAGGTGCCTATGGTACTCGATGCGGACATTGAGGAATATGTCGCAAAACATATAGAAAGTTTTTTTGAAGGGTATGATGTTTCAGACATTTTACTTAACAATACCATGAAAGCGCATCAAATGATCATGACATCCCAATCCACAG
>JAWSUW010000057.1:0-12369 GCA_033549245.1 Bacillota bacterium
GGGAGAATATAAATGGGCACCAGTATTTTTCCCGGTTCCAGGAACGAACATTTCCAATCATTATACACTTAGAAAAGGCGATGCTAAAAAAGCATTTGAGACAGCTGATTTTGTAGTGGAAAATGATTTCTATGTACCGCATGTGCAGCACGTGCCAATAGAGACACATACAGCAATTGCCCAAATGGATGCGGATGGCTTCATGACAGTTTGGGCAAGTTGCCAATCGCCTTACGCTGTGAGACAAGCACTTTCAGAGGCGTTTGACCTTCCACTCAATAGATTGCGCGTTCTTTCGCCGGCAGTCGGAGGTGGATTTGGATCAAAAGCGGGAACCACTCTTGAAGGTATTTTGATTCCTTTTGCAAAAAAATTCCCGGATCATCCGGTAAAATTGACATATTCCAGACAAGATGAGTTTGAAAACGCATATGTAAGACAAGGTCTTCATGCGAGAATCAAAACAGGTGTCAATAAAGACGGAAAAATTATTTCAGTTGAAAACGAGTTCATTTGGGATGGTGGAGCATACAATGAGTATGGTGTAAACATCGCAAAAGCTGCTGGTTATGCTTCGGCAGGTCCTTACGATATCGAAAACGTCTATACAGATTCTTACTGTGTTTATACAAATCACCCTGTAGGTGGACCATACAGAGGTTTCGGAATGAGTGAAATTCATTTCGGTATTGAACAAAACCTCGATATGGTAGCTGAACAAGTTGGAATCGATCCAGTAGAAATCAGAAGAATCAACGGAATGAAGCCAGGTGGTGTAACTGGTACAGGTGAAGTGGTTGAAGTTGCCGGTCTGATGGAATGTCTGGATATCGCAGTAGAAGAAATCAAATTCTATGAGAAAAGCGAATCCACAAGCCCTACAAAAGTAAGAGGTAAAGGAATCGCATGTGGTTGGAAGGCTCCATCAATGCCAACAAATGCAGCATCCTCAGCAATAATCAAACTGAACGAAGATGGAACCGCGCATCTACTTGTAAGTGCGCAGGATATCGGACAAGGTTCTGATACGGTCATGACACAAATAGCGGCGGAAGTACTTTCCATTTCACCAGAGAAAATTACTATTAGAACTGGCGATACAGACCAAACACCATATGAGTGGCAAACGGTAGCTTCTAGAATCACTTATTCAGCGGGCAGAGCTGTCTTTGAAGCTGCAAACGATGCAATGAACCAATTGCTCGAACTTGCCCAAATCAAAATAGGACTTTCCAAACGCGACTTGGAACTTAGAGACGGTTATGTGGTCTCAAAGATCTATCCAGATAGAAAAGTAGCGATTTCAGAACTTGCACTGGGACTTACCTTTGAAGATGGATCTGGTATTCACGGACCGATTATCGGCCGTGGTGCATTTATTCCTCCAAACGTTCGTAATGCAGACAAAAAAACTGGTCTTGGGGAACATCCGGTTGTGTTCTGGACATATGGAGCTCAAGGTATTGAAGTGGAAGTCGATCTTGAGACTGGGGCAGTAAAAATTCTCAAAGTCGTCTCAGTATTTGATGTCGGTAAAGTCATGAATCCACAATTGCTTGAAGGACAAATGGAAGGTGCAATTGCACAAGGCATTGGAACAGCTCTTTTTGAGGAACTTATGCTAAAAGACGGTAAAGTTCTCAATCCATCATTTGTCGATTACAAGATTCCTACAGCAGATGATATGCCCGAGATGGTCATAAAATTTGTGGAAAATCCGGAGGATACTGGCCCATTTGGAGCCAGAGGTGTTGCCGAACCGGCAATGGTTCCTACCGCACCTGCAATAGCGAATGCGATATATGCTGCTACAGGTATTCGCTTAAATACAATGCCATTGACTGCAGAAAGAGTTTTAAATGCAATCAAGGCGAAAAACAACGATTAACGGAGAAGCTATTTAATTAAGGGGAGGGGTTTTATGTCTAAAAAAGATGAACATTCAGTAAATAAGCACGCGATTACTGATGTATCAGCACTCGGAACACCAAAAATGCTTACATTGGGCTTACAGCATGCATTTACAATGTTTGGCGCTACTGTACTTGTTCCAATCATTACAGGTCTTGACGTTTCAGTATCACTGTTCTTGGCCGGTGTAGGTACACTTTTATTCCACCTTGTAACAGGCGGTATGGTACCTGCATTCTTAGGATCTTCATTTGCATTCATTGCGCCAATGCTCGCTGTGGCAAGCAGTCACGGACTTGATTATGCGCGAGGCGGCATCGTTGTCGCCGGTGTCATCTATCTGATTCTTGCGGGATTGATGCAAGTATTCGGAACTGACAAAATCATCAAATTTTTCCCACCTATAGTCACAGGTCCTATCATCCTTGTTATCGGTCTTAAGCTCGCACCGGTAGCTATTGATATGGCATCTTCCAATTGGCTGTTGGCAATCATTGCATTCGCCATCGTGACTATTGTCAGTGTATTCGCTAAAGGTTTCTTGAAAGTTATCCCAGTTATTATCGGTTTGATAGGTTCATATATTGTTGCGGCAGTATTTGGATTGATTGATTTTTCGCCGATCAATGATGCAGCATTCTTCGGAATTCCAGCATTTTCACTTGCAAAATTCAATTTTGACGCTATATTGACTGTTGCACCTATAGCGCTTGCAACAATGGTTGAGCATATCGGTGACGTTATAGCAATTGGTGCTACCGTTGAGAAAGACTTTATCAAAAAGCCTGGTTTATCCAGAACACTTCTTGGTGATGGTCTTGCTACATCAGTTTCAGCTATGTTTGGTGGACCTGCGAATACAACTTACTCTGAAAACACAGGCGTTTTGGCACTTACAAAAGCTTGGGATCCAAAAATCATGAGAATCGCAGCAGTGTTTGCAATCATTTTGGGTCTTGTACCTAAATTGGGCGCACTGATCTCTACAATCCCAACAGCGGTAATTGGTGGTATCTCCATAATTCTCTTCGGTATGATCGCAGCTATCGGTGCTAGAACACTTGTCGAAAACCAAGTGGATTTCAACAAATCCAGAAACTTGATCATCGCAGCTGTAATAGTTGTTCTAGGTCTTGGTGGAGCGGTGCTTCCAATCAACATAGGCGCATTATCTCTCAATATTGAAGGTATGGCACTAGCAGCAATCGTCGGCATTTTCTTAAACATAGTTTTACCAGAATAATGAAGTACGCTTCTCGTTAATCTATTATGCCGGTAAGCAGCTTACCGGCATAATTTGTTAGTTGGTTACAACAATAATGAAATAATACACAAAACATTGTATCTCAACAACAATAAAAAGTATAAAAAGTACTCAGAATATTTAGTATAATATTGTTGGGAGGTATAATCATGCAAAATAAAATGGGAGTTCGACTGAGCGAAATTATTTCTCTTGAAGCCTTTGAGGGTTGTGAAGTTATTAGTGGTTCAAACGGACTATCCAGACCGGTTACCAAGGTCAATGTCATGGAAGTTCCTGACATCGTCCAGTGGCTTCAACCTGGTGAACTTTTACTTACTACAGCATATTCAATAAAAGACAACGTTTTCAAGTTAAATGAACTGATTCCGAAAATGCATGAAATCGGTGTCGCAGGACTTGGAATAAAAATGAAACGTTATATCGAAGAATTACCCGCATCAGTCATCACACTTTCAGATCAGTTAGGATTTCCAATCATCAAGATTCCAATGGAAATATCTTTCGGTGATTTGATCACCTCTGTGCTTACTACAGTTGTCAGCAACCAGACCAATTTGCTCATCCAAATTGACGCATTCAACAATCAACTCAAAGATATCATGCTTAGGGGTGGTGACTTGAGGGAGATATGTGACATGATTGGGGACGTCGTTTCTGCTCCAGTTGCAATCACAGAAGAACTGTTCAAAGATTTCGTCATCAGTTCAAATCAAGATCTTGAAGGTGAAATCGAAGAAATTGTCAACAAAATGCTTTTTAAACGTACTGATAAATTCAGAAGAATTTATAAAGACCAGGGTATTGAAACAGCTGTGGATGTTATAGATGGTCATCCGGTGAAACGTTTGATGATTCCGATTTTTTCGGAAGAAGTTCTTTATGGACAGGTCATCATTTGGAATATTGATGAGAAAGTCGAAGAGAAGACTTTATTCATGATTCAAGCAGCGGTATCACTTATTGCACTCCATTCAACAAAAAAATTATCTATTTATGAGAATGAAAACAAACATAAGATTGAATTTATCGAGGAATTGTTATCTCCCCAAGAAAGTCAACAGCAGAGGGCAATCGAAAAATCCAATTATTTTGATTTTGATAGAAACAAGGCACACGGTGTGGTATTGGTTAAAACAGTGGATGCACCATATGATGTAAGAATGACTCCAAACAACACTCAAATCATGAAACAACTCAATTCTAAACTGGTCAGTGTTGTCGAGAGGATGCAAAGGCATTATAAGGGCACTTTACTTTATGGAAATAAAAGTGACAGAGTCATATTTTTACTTAGTTTTGATCCATATGCCTCACCTGAAGATAGTAAAAATGCCATGATTTCCTTTTCCAAGGAACTTACGAATTTTGCAAAATTTGAAAATATCGACAAAAAGATTCACATTGGAATTGGTCGGGTTTATTCGCCACTTGGCATGCTTCATAAAAGCTACAAAGAATCTGAACGTGCAATTCACAAACTGGAACTGAGTAATTCAGATCAAAATACACTTCATTTTGATGATTTGGGCATCTATAGAATTCTATCCAATGAAAGCATTCAACCGGAACTTGTACAGTTTTTCATGGAAGTCCTTGGACCGATAGTCAATTACGACAGGGACAAAGACGCTGAGCTCCTAAACACCCTGAAGATGTACTATTCCTGTGGATGCAATCTGAAAAAGGTATCTGAAGAAATGTATACACATTACAATACAGTGATTTATCGTATGCAAAGGATCAAAGAAATCGGAAATATTGATTTCAGTAATCCCGATGTGTCACTCAATGTGCATATAGCTATTAAAATAATGGATGTTATCAAATTGGACTTAATTAAGAAATAGTGGGGGCGCTATGAACGCAATTAGAATTTCCAAGGAGCTTAAGAATCACTTCGCTCGCAGCAGATCGAACAAATACGTTGTTCACTCTATATTTAAAGAAGCGATCAATCTTATGGATGATTCTGGTGAACTTATAACTCTCCTGACTGAAAATAAGGATTTGGCACCAATGAGTGTTGTTATTGCTGGCAGATCATCGAGTTTTAGAAATGTTCTAGCAAATGACGAGGTTGAAATCATGGCTAGTGGAATGACATTTGTTCATAGCCAGATGCAACTTGATTTTTCAAATGCTTCTGTGATACCTTGTGTTCTGATGCTCAAAGGCAAAGGTCTTGATCTAGAGGAGCAAATCGCTAAACTGAGCGTTTTGAGAGAAATATTGTGTGAACGTGGTGAGACGAGTGGCATATTACCTTTATTGGATTCAGTCGAAAGGTATAAGGGACTAGGTTTAAAAACTTGTGGACTTAGAATGAACACTTATTGTGAGTTCATACAGGAAGTCTTCATAGAAATTATCAAGTGTCTTGATCGTAAGGATTTCAACGGGGTTGTGGATTGGCTTCCGAAGTTTATCGGATTTGGTCCAGGTTTGACACCTTCTACTGATGATTTTTTAACTGGCGTAATCTTAACTTATATTGCCAGTGCTATGATGGGTGAAGATTCTATGGAAGCCACTGAAGATTTCGCTCAAAATGTTTACAGGTTCTCGATCAATCGCACAACAAAAGTAAGTGAAACGATGCTTAAGCAAGTTGCACTTGGAAGAGCATCCGAAAATCATTTGAAAGTGGTTCAATCACTTTTTATAAGCAACAATTTAAATTTTGAATTTCTGGTTAAACGAGTGTTGGCCAATGGTGCAACCTCTGGTGCGGATTTCTTGCTCGGAGTGTACTGCGCCATGGTGTTAAGCAAATACTAATTTATGAATAAAGGAGGCTAAATCATGATTTGTTATGAGGTCCGAAAGAATTCTTACTATGATTCCGTGACACTTATGTTGATTTCCAAAGAAGTCAAAAATATTGAAGGTGTCAAAGATGTCATGGTGGGAATGGGTACCGATTTGAACAAAGAACTGTCGAACAATTTAGGACTTGGCAGTGAGAAACTAGATGAACTTTCTCCTAATGACTTCTTCATCTCTGCTGACGTGGTTGATGAAGCGATTATGGAGCAAGTTGTGGAACGTGTCAATGGGCTGCTGAAGGAGAAAAAGTCATCAGCAGGTAGTGATTACAGACCAGCCACTATCAAGTCCGCACTTGAGATGATGCCGGAGGCAAACATGGCTGTTGTATCAATCGCAGGTCAGTATGCAGAAGGTGAAGTATCAAGACTGCTTGATAACGATTTGCACGTTATGCTTTTTTCAGACAACGTATCTGTTGAAGCTGAATTAAGACTCAAACAAAAAGCTGTTGATAAGGGACTTTTGATGATGGGACCGGACTGCGGAACCGCTATAATCAATGGTGTTCCACTTGCATTCGCAAATGTTGTCAAAAAAGGACCTATCGGAATCGTTGGAGCGTCAGGAACTGGAACTCAAGAAGTGAGCACTTTGATTGACAAACTTGGATCAGGTATGTCTCAAGTCATCGGAACCGGTGGCCGTGATCTTAAATCTGAAATCGGTGGATTGATGATGTTGCAAGGTTTTGAAGCGCTAATGAGAGATGAGTCCACAGAGGTCATCGTATTGATTTCGAAACCACCATCACCTGAAGTAGCAGAGAAAATTCTGGGTAAAGTCTCTGAGACAAAGAAGCCCGTTGTAGTAGATTTCATTGGTGGAGACATTGAAGCCATCAAAGCCGCTGGAGCATACCCATGTCTGACTCTGGAAGATGCGGCTTACAAAGCTGTAGCTCTTGCCAAAGGAGAGACACCAGTGGATTTCACTGGATTCTCATTATCGGATGAAGCAATTGATAAGGTTGTGACTTCAAAAGTAACAGCACTGAAACCTGAGCAAAAATATTTCAGAGGTTTATTCACCGGGGGAACCTTGGCAGATGAAGCGATGAAAATGCTTGGACAATCATTTGGAGGCATTTATTCCAATATTCCGCTTTCTCCAGAATACGCCATTGAGAATTTGACCACACTTACAGGACACGTGTGTCTTGACCTAGGTGAAGATCAGTTCACAGTAGGAAGACCTCACCCGATGATCGATCCTTCAACCAGATCTGATCGTTTCAAGACTGACATTGCAAATGATGTCGCTGTTGTACTTGTAGATGTAGTCTTAGGTTACGGCTCACATGAAAACCCTGCAAAAGAAGTTGCAGATGCCATTCATGAAGTGAATAAGAAACTTGACAACAATGTGATTTACGTCGCATCCATCACTGGAACCGAGGGTGATCCACAAGATTTGAAAGCATCACAAAACGTACTTGAAGCTGAAGGATTCATAGTAATGCCTTCCAACGCACAAGCCGTTCGTCTTGTTCAAAAAATCATGGATCAACTGAATAAGAAAGGAGCTTAAGATGAATAGAATCGATCGTTTATTCAGCCAGGATTTGAAGGTCATCAATATGGGCCTTGAGTCTTTTTCAAAGGATCTTAAGAAACAAGAAGTTCCAGTGGTTCAGATGGATTGGAGACCACGTGCTGGCGGCAATGCAAAGTTAGTTGCCTTACTTGATAAATTGAAATCAAATAAATAAACAAAGGAGATGACGAGGTGGAAGAATTAATTAGAAAAGCCAATGAACAAGCACTAAACAATCTTCAAAAAGCGAGACCTACCTTGATTGGTTTAGGTGTAGCTAAAGATATGGTTCCTGGTATGGAGAAAAAGACTATTTTCCATGCTGGACCTCCAGTCAAATGGGAAAATATGAGCGGTCCTTTAAAGGGTGCCATTATTGGCGGTTTGATTTACGAAGGGCTTGCAAACAATGAAGAAGAAGCTATACAACTAGCTGCATCAGGTGAGATTAAGTTTGATTCTTGTCATCACCATGACTCTGTTGGTCCAATGGCAGGAGTTATGACATATAGCATGCCTGTCTGGATTGTAAAGAATGAAGCATTCGGTAATTACGCTTACTGTACTTTGAATGAAGGTCTTGGAAAAGTTCTGAGATATGGTGCTTTCAGCGAAGATGTTATTACTAGACTCAAATGGATGGAAAATGTCCTTTATCCGGTTCTTAAAGCAGCTCTTGAGTTACATGGTCCAATCGACCTTAAATCAATGATTGCTCAAGTGGTTCAAATGGGCGATGAAGGTCACAATAGAAATAAGGCAGGCACTTCGCTATTGATTAGAGAGTTTGCGCCTTTTATCGTACTAACTGATTTCAGCAACGAGGATAAAGCGGAAGTACTCAAGTTCATGCATTCTAATGACCACTTTTTCTTGAATTTGACTATGCCTGCTCAAAAATCAGCGCTCGATCCAGCTGGTAATATTCCATACTCAACAATTGTTTATACAATGGCCCGCAACGGTACTGAATTCGGTATTCGCGTTTCAGGTCTTGGTGATCGTTGGTTCAATGCTCCAGCTGAAGTCATCGATGGATTGTTCTTCCCTGGTTTCACACTTGAAGACGCCAATCCGGATATTGGAGATTCAGTAATTTGTGAAACATCTGGAATTGGTGGATTTGCTATGGCTACGGCACCTGCAATTGTTCAATTTGTAGGCGGAACTCCACAAGATGCGATCAACTACACCACAATGATGTATGAAATCACTGAAGAAGAAAATGACGCATATAAGATGCCAGCAATGAATTTTAGAGGCACACCAACTGGGATAAATATCACTAAAGTCATCGAAACACAAATTTTACCAATCATCAACACTGGAATCGCTCATAAAGATCCAGGTGTTGGACAGGTTGGAGCAGGTCTTGTTAGACCACCTATGAAATGTTTTGAAGATGCACTCGAAGCTTTTGTTGATAAAATGACTTCAGAGGGTATCATTAAATAGTAACCACACATCTTATAACTTTAGGAGGTAACATATGAAATTTTGGGACAAAATTAAAATGTACGATTTAACAGTAAATACGAGCCACTTGACACCACCATGGCCAACTTATGAGCCGCTTCAAGTGAAATTCTTTAAAAGATTGTCTCCAAATGGTGCAAACGGTCAATTGATCACTACCTCAAATCACGTAGGTACCCATCTTGATGGACCGCTTCACTTCGATACGTCAGGTAGAGATATTGCTTCGCTTGAACTTGAAAAACTTTGTGGTCCTGGCGTTGTAGTTGATTTGTCAGATCAAGCAGAGGATTTTGGAATATATACACCACAAGATATCATGGATAGAGTTGAAGTCAAAAAAGGTGATATTCTAATCATCAACACTGGTTACAACAAGTATGGTTTCGATCAACCAGAAGCAGATGAAAGAAGATATATGCTTAGACATCCTGGTCCATCACTTGATTTCATGGCATGGGCTCAAGAGATGGAAATCGCTTGGATAGGTGTTGACTGTGGTTCAGCGGATCATCCGATGAACACTAAGATTCGTGACTGGGAGCCAGGCGAAGCAAAAGCTTGTGATGAACTCTTCCAAAAGAAATACGGAAAAACATTAAATGAAGTTTATCCGTGGCCGGAGCAATACCAAGCAATGCACATTCAAATGTTTGGACAAAAGTATGGCGAAATCATCCACGCTGAGAACGTCGGTGGACAAATCAATGAATTATCAAACAAAAGATTGATTATTGGCTGTTTCCCATGGAAATTCCAATATGGTGAGTCGGCATTCTGTCGTATTGTAGGATTTGAAGAGCAAGAATAGAAAATAAGGGCGTGCCCATGTGAACCTTTGGGTTCCCGTGGGCATGTTTTTTGAGGAGGAAGTTTATGGGACCTTTAGAAGGTTTGAAAGTACTTGATTTGACTCGGGTTTTAGCAGGCCCTTATTGTACGATGATGCTCGGCGACCTTGGTGCTGAGATTATAAAAATTGAAGTACCAGTTAAAGGGGACGACTCAAGACACTTTGGCCCTTATCAACATGGTGAAAGTGCTTACTTTATGAGTTTGAACAGAAACAAGAAAAGCATGACTCTAAATTTAAAGACAGAGCGTGGCAAGGCGCTTCTGAAGTCTTTCGTTGAAAAAGTGGATGTGATTGTTGAAAACTTCAGACCTGGAACAATGGAGAAATTGGGTCTTGGTTATGATGTTCTAAAAGAAATCAATCCTAAAATAATATACGCTGCGGCCTCTGGATTCGGTCACTCGGGTCCTTACAGCACTAGACCTGCCTATGATGGTGTAGTACAAGCTATGGGAGGAATAATGAGCATCACCGGTCCTGAAAATGGAGAGCCTACACGAGTCGGCCCATCCATTGGAGATATTGGTGCAGGACTTTTTACAGCCATAGGGGTACTTGCTGCCCTTAATCATAGAAATAACACTGGGATTGGCCAAAAGGTTGATGTCGCTATGCTCGATTGTCAAGTCGCAATGCTCGAAAACGCAATTGCCAGATACGTGACCACAAATGAAGTACCAAGACCATCAGGAAACAAACATTCATCTATTGCTCCTTTTGAGCCATTTGATACAAGTGACACTAAAATTGTAGTTGCGGTAGGCAATGATCAAATCTGGAAGAGATTCTGTGAGGTTGCAGATCTAATGAACATTGTCGATGATCCGATGTTTGCGACCAATCCACAGCGTCATCAACATTATAACGAAATGAGACCCTTTATTGCAGAAAAGATGAAGATGAAGTCCACAATAGAATGGCAAAAGATACTCGATGCCGCAGGTGTTCCAAACGGACCGATCAATTCCATCAAGGAAGTCCTTGAAGACGAACAAGTTATAGCAAGGGATATGATTGTTGAAGTGGATCATCCTATCGCCGGCAAACTCAAAATGGCAGGAGTTGCAATCAAACTAAGTGAGACACCAGGAGAGATCAATTCACCTGCACCTATTTTGGGACAACATAATTTCGAAATTTTAAAACAATACTTTGAGTATTCAGACGAAGAAATTGAGACACTTATCGCGGAAGGTGTTTTGTAGGAGGCTGGAATGGAAGCTCAACTCATGAAAAAAATGTTGAAGTATATCGATCAAGGAGAGGCTGTTGCTCTTGTTGCAGTCACCAGCAAACTCGGAAGTGGTCCTAGAGACACTGGAAGCATGATGCTGGTGGGCGTAGGCGGTGAACTGATAGATGGCACAATCGGTGGCGGAAAAGTTGAGGAACAGGCAAAACGTGACGCTGCTGAATGCATCAGAAAGAACGAATCCTCTTCTTTCAAATATGAACTGACTCTCAAAGAAACAGAACATTCGCTTGGAATGGCTTGTGGTGGAGCAGTGGAAATATTTGTTAAGGTATTTTCGGAACAGGACAAACTCGTTGTTTTCGGAGGTGGGCATATCGCACTTGATTTAAGTGGTTTTGCCAAAGCGTTGAACTATCGGGTGACTATCATTGACCACCGGCCAGAGTTCATCAGCGATGAACGTTTTCCTGATGTTGAAAGAAAAATGTCAATGGAAGATTTTATGGCTGATCCCTTTGTTATGGATTCAAATACCAGTGTCGTCATAGTTACACATGGTCATTCTTATGACATGGAAGCTCTTAAGATGGTAATAGATTCCCCTGCCAGATATATTGGAATGATTGGCAGCAGAAGCAAAATAAATTTTTGCTTTACGCAGCTTCAGAACGAAGGGGTATCAGAAGATTTTTTGGCAACTGTACATGCGCCGATTGGAATTGACATCGGAGGGGAGACCCCTCCTGAAATCGCACTTGCTATCATGGGCGAGATTCAAGCAGTCAAATACAATCGTTCTGGAGGATTTTTAAGCAAAGTAAGGAGGCCTCCAAGTGACAGAAACTCAAAATAAAGTGCTTGTAAGAGGTGGTGGCGATCTCGCCACCGCTGTCATACAAAAGTTGTTTAAAAGTGGGTTCAAAGTAGTAGTTTCTGAACTTGAGAACCCTAAGATGGTTCGTAGAACCGTATCTTTTTCAAGTGCCATATATGAAGGCACTCATTCAGTTGAGGGAATTGAGGCGATTTATTGTAAACATGTCGATGAGATTGATGTGCTGCTTAATGCCAATAAGATCCCTGTTTTGACATGTAATGAAGATGTGATCATGGATGCTTTCAAACCTGACATTTTTGTTGATGCTACCCTCTCCAAGAAGAAAGTGGATTATAATTTGGATAAAGCTGAAATTGTTATTGGACTAGGTCCTGAGATCAATGCAGGTGTAGATGCTCATGTCGTTATTGAGACGGCAAGAGGTCATGATTTGGGAAGATTGATTTTTGCAGGATATGCAAAAG
>JAWSUW010000057.1:12379-20017 GCA_033549245.1 Bacillota bacterium
GAAAATACTCACTGCCCTGGAGACATCGCCGGATATACAACAGAAAGAGTGCTTCGTTCACCTTGTGAGGGTGTCATAAGATCCTTGAAAAGAATCGGCGATCATATCGAGAAAAACGAGACAATCGCTTTTGTGAACGATATAGCAGTGATTTCACAGGTTGAGGGGGTCTTAAGGGGCTTGATTCATGACAATGTAGAGATAACAAAAGGTATGAAAATTGGGGATGTGGATCCTCGTGGCATCACTGAATATTGCTATACAATAAGCGAAAAGGGAAGAAATATCGCCGGTGGTGTTCTTGAGGCCATCTTGTGGAGGCGCGATGTTTTTAGTAAAGCGGATTGAATCCATATTCAATGAAAATGATACTTGTCTGGTGTCCATCGTCGGTGGAGGTGGAAAAACTACTACGCTTTATGATTTGAGTAGAATTTTGAGTAGAAATCACAGGGTCCTTGTGACATCCACTACCGCCATGTTCAGACCAAGCCTCAGTCAAGTCGGTGAAATATATTTTAATGAATTGCCTAGTTTCAATCCTGATACAAAAGGTGTAGTGGGGTTTTTTTCTAATGTCCATGAAGAGAATGATCAAAAAGTGAAAGGCGTTGAACCTTCGGTGTTGGACGCTTTTGTCATAGAAAAAAGCCCGATGATTATTTTGAATGAAGCGGATGGTGCGAAACACAGACCAATCAAAGCACATCTGGATCATGAACCTGTCATACCCCAAAAAACCGATATTATCATTATTGTTTTGGGTCTTGATGGAGTAGGAAAACCCGTTTCCGATGAGTGGATCTTTAGAATGGAGAAATTTTGTGAAATTACTGGAGCTCATCTAGGTGATACAATTGAAGTGTCACATTTGATCCGTCTCATATCCGATTCGAACGGACTCGGTAAAGGTATCCCTAATCAAGCGGAAGTCATCCTTTTACTCAATAAGATTTCAATGCTTGAAGTGGAAATTGATTTCAAGTTGTTTTTTGATGTATTACCAAGTTGGATTTCAGCAATTGTAGTTGCTGAAATGGAAGATAGTAAAGAAATGATGGTCATTAGGAGAGAATATGATAGTAGCGGTGATACTCGCAGCGGGACTCTCATCACGAATGAAGAAAAATAAATTGTTATTGCCACTTGGCGAAACAACTGTAATAGAGCATGTGGTCAAAACGGTATTGTCATCCAAAGTGGATTATGTCATAGTGGTTTCTGGACGCGATCATGAATTCGTTCGTAAATTACTGAAATATTATCCGGTAAGGCTTTTATACAACGATCAGTATGAAAAAGGTCAAAGCACTTCTATCATCAAAGGGATGGAAACATTGCCCAAAACTGGTGTCGAAGGAGTACTTTTTGCTATGGGTGATCAGCCACTTATAACGGTCAGCGGATTGAATGCGATAATTGATGCCTTTACGATGAAAAAAGGCAAAATTGTAGTTCCTGTAAATCAAGAAACAGGTAAAAAAGGGGCGCCGGTACTTTTCGATCAATTCTTCTTCAGTGAAATCAGAAAAATTGAAGGGGATCAAGGTGGAAAAGTCGTGATCAGACAATTTCCTGATGAGGTTTTTGAGTGTGAGATTCAGAACTCTGAATTTTTTGATGATATTGATACGGAAGAGGCATATGAAGCGATTATTGAATTGTGGAGGCGACATGAAACAAAAAATGAGTTTGAATCCAATTGAAAAAGTGTTGAGTGATATTCATGACTTTTTCGGAAAGTCTTATGATCAAATTGAAATGTTGGAACTGACACAAACACAGGGGAGATATTTAGCCAGCGATATTATAAGTAAAGAAATGATCCCTGATTTTTCAAAATCTACTGTAGACGGCTATGCTGTTAAGTTCTTAAAGGGTCCTTGTACCCTCAAAAAAGTTGGTGAGTCCTTTATGGGAAGCGGTAATATGAGTGTACTCAATAAAGGAGAATGTATTTATGTTCCAACCGGAGGAATGATTCCGGAGGGAACTGAGACCATGGTCATGATTGAAGATACGGAAGTTTTGTCTGAGGATTCGGTATATTTTAGAGAGGCGTTTATCGAAAGGGAAAACATCATAGAGCGGGGATCTGATATGTCTATCGGGCAGGTGGTGCTCACCAAAGGAACGAGAATTGGTACACACGAAATCGGAGCATTGGCTGCACTTGGACACTTTCAGGTTGAAGTCATGAAAAGCCCTGGTGTGACTTTTATTTCCACTGGAGATGAACTTACTGAATCAAGTGAACCGCTTAAAATGGGTCAAATTAGGGAAATCAACACATTTACACTAGCTTCAATTGCCCAAAAACAAGGACTCAAAGTGGTCATGAGAAAGATTGTGAAAGATGATTATGCCGAGATCAAGGCAACTATTGAGGATGCCATATCCAGATCGGATTTGGTGTTTATCTCTGGGGGAAGTTCAGTTGGAGAAAAGGACTACACTTATGAGTTGCTCGACGAAATATGTGATCAGGGCGTCCTTATCAACGGAATGGCAATCAAACCGGGTAAACCCACTATAGTTTCGAAACATGGAGATAAACCGGTTATAGGTCTTCCGGGGCATCCTGTTTCATCCATCATTGTCTATGAACTTTTGGCATCGGAAATCCTAAGAAGTTGGGGCTTTGAAGTTCCAAGGCATAAAAGTGTTGAAGTGACATTATCTAGAGCGGTTCGTCCCGCAAAAGGTAGAGATACCTACCAGATGGTTCAAATAAAAGAAGTCGACAACCAATTTGTGGCTGTACCGACTTCTGGAAAATCAGGAATGATATCTTTGTTGACAGGTTCCAACGGGTATGTGATCATCCCAAAGGAATTGGATCAGCTACCTGGCGAATCAAAGGTTAGGGCGTATTACTTCAGTGGTTAATTTCATATCGATAAAGGACTCAATAGATTCTAATCTTTTAGAGTCTTTTTCTGTCAATAGGGTGATGGCAATACCACTTTCACCGGCACGACCCGTTCTACCAATTCTGTGGACATAGTTTTCCGGATCATCAGGAAGGTTGTAATTGATGACATGAGTTATGCCTTCAACATCAAGACCTCTGGAGGCTACGTCTGTCGCAACCAAGTATTTTAGCTTTCCATCTTTAAAAGAAGACATTACGAATTCACGTTTGGACTGTGTCAAATCCCCATGTAATGCTTCGACATCATATCCCGCAGCCAGCATTTCCTCATATAAGGAATGTGTTCCCAGACGGCTTCGACAAAAGATCATGGCCTTGTTTGGTCTTTCTTTGTCCAGAATAGTCTTTAAATCTTCGAATTTCTTTCGATTGGATGTATGAATGACCGATTGGGTAATTTCTTCTAGAGTAATTTGCTTTTTAGGTGCGATGACGACTACAGGATCATTAAGATGCTTGCCTGAAAAACCATCTACCGTATGGCTTAGTGTTGCTGAAAAACATAAAGTTTGACGGTGTGCTGGAAGTGCTTCAATGATTGCATCCACGTCTTTTTTGAATCCGATATGAAACATCTGATCGGCTTCGTCGACAATGAACATGGCAAGTGCATCAAAATTGATTGATCCTCTCCTGATATGATCAAGTATTCTGCCCGGTGTGCCAATGACCATATGGATGTTTTCTTTTAGTTTGCTCAGCTGTGCGTTGACATCCTGTCCACCATATGCCGCCAGGATTCCGATCGGTACTACCTCTGACAAGGTTTTGGCTACGCCTGTTATTTGAAGGGCAAGTTCTCTGGTGGGCGTGATGATCAGAATCTGTATGGACTTAAGTGCAGGGTCTATGGCTTGAAAAGCGGGGAGTAGGAAAGCCATTGTTTTCCCTGTACCGGTTTGCGCTTCAGCTAAAAGATCTTTGCCTTTGTTTATTTTTGGAATAGCCAATTGTTGAATTGGAGTCGGAGTCAGAATGTTTTGGCATTCCAGTGCATATACCAAATCTGATCGAATACCGAGTTTATAGAAGTTCAAAAGGAATACCTCGTTTCTTTAGTGGGTGTCATAACGTATAATTATAGCGTATTGGCATGGGAATTGCAATGGTATTGATAGAGGGAAAATAACTTTGGGAGGTCAAAATGAAAGTATTCATAAGTGCAGACATGGAAGGTGTAACTGGAACAACTCTATGGGAGGAATGTGATCGGAATAGTCCGTTTTATGCAAGATTTGCAGACCAGATGACAAAAGAAGTCGTCGCTGCTTGTAAAGGTGCATTTGCGGCAGGGGCAACAGAAGTAGTGGTCAAGGATTCGCATTCATCAGGTACAAATATCGACATAACTCAGTTGCCGGCGGGAGTAAAATTGATCAGAAATTGGAGTGGTCATCCTTATTCTATGGTGGAAGGAATTGATTCGAGTTTTGATGCAGCCATGTTCATCGGTTATCATGCAGCAGCAGGAAGACCAGGAAATCCTTTGTCACATACTATGTCTTCTGTACCTTACAAGATGAAAATCAATAATCAGTGGGCGAGTGAGTTCCTGATTTATAGTTATGCGGCAGCATATGAAGGTGTACCGACTGTTTTTCTATCGGGTGATGCAATGTTGTGTGAGGATTCACATGCCATTCATCCTCTCCTTAAAACTGTGGCTGTAAAAGATGGTATAGGCGGTCTGACCATCAATGAATCTCCAGTTTCAACACTCCAGTGGATAGAAAAAGGCTCTTCAGATGCTCTTAAAGAAAATTTGAAAAATGCAATAATTACATTGCCGGAGCATTTTGAAGTGGAATTGATGTTCAGGGAACATAAGGTCATGAGAAATAAATCTTACTATCCAGGCATGGAAATCGTTGATGATCTAACGCTTCGGTTTGAAGCCGATGATTATTTTGAAGTACTCAGAATGATTTCGTTTGTATTATAAAATAAACTCCCGACTGCTGGTTAGCAATCGGGAGTTTTAGACTGTATTAAAAGTTTTTGATGATTTGTGTGGTTCGCTTGATATGTCCGGAGGTGTCTGTGTATTCAAAGGTGGCCACATAAAATCGTTCAATAAGAGGCTCATCATTTGAAAAGGATAGGTTGCGGGTAAGTGCATCGATCTTCGCGTCATAGCGGACCCCATTCAACCAGAAAAGTGCGCCTATGGCATTATCAAGATCAATGGACTTCATTTCAAAATGACTGGTAATTCCAGGAATAAGATTTATAGGATTTTCAGGTAAGCTCGGTGGTGAAAAGTTCATTTCATCAATCAATCTTAGAGAGTTGAGCCCCATGACCTTGTCTATGGTGTCCTTTGAGAAACCTCTATTCTTCATGGTCCTTGCAACGAGCTGAATGTGTGATATGTCTGGCAAGTCGACGGGCATTGTTGCTCCATCAAAGTCGGATCCGAGACCGACATGATCTTCACCGATTACATTGATGATGTGTTCAATATGATCCACCAGTACCTCCACGCCAGAGTCGATATCTCCGATAAAGTAACGACAGAAGACGACGTGCACAACACCGCCGGAGTCAGCAACTGCTTTGAGTTGACTGTCTTTGAGATTTCTGACATGCGGTTTGACCGAGTAAGCACCTGAGTGTGTTGCGATAATTGGTTTGCGTGTAGTCTGAATCGTTGACTCGAAAGTTTCTTCATCCATATGGGAAACGTCGACTAGAATTCCGATCTCGTTCATAGCTCTTACAACTTCTTTACCAAGTTCAGTCAATCCGCCGGATGTGGATTCTCCCAGAGCGGTCATTTTTTTTGTGCCCTCTCCAATTTGGTTGGAGTGGTCCCAGACCAAAGTGATGATTCTGACTCCAAGATCATGGTATTGTCTCAGTAGACCCAGGGCATTTTCTTTACTCAGGGAATAAGCTCCTTCGATAGTCTGAATGGCCACAAATTTGTGACTATCTATTGCTTTTATGATGCCATTATAATCGTACCCTTTTGCCATTTGATCTGAATGGATTTCCACTGTTGTATCCAGTGCTTGTATCATTGATAAAATCCTACTGTTGTTGAGGTCGGGATTCCCCATATCGTCCGTAAATGCCGCGAAGAAAGCAACATTGACCTGTCCGGTTGCCAGTTTATCCAGATCGATATGAAAGTCCGTCTTAAGCCCTATATCAGCCGAAAAAGACCAATCGTCTTCTGAGATGATTTTCATCAGGGTGTCATTATGTGCATCAACTGTCAATCGCATAAGAAGGCCTTTCGATGACATAGATCAAATGTTTCCATGCTTTAATGAATTGATGGTACTTATATTTCCTAGATACATTTTCGATGATTTTTGTTGCAGGATCATTGACACAAACCATAACACCGTCATCCGTTTTTTCTACACCGGTCACCACAATGAGATGACCACTGGGATAAGCTTGTGATGCACCGTCCAGTTCGCTCACATCTTTAGTTCTTATGGATGCGATTACCGGAATGTCCTGCTTCAGTAGTTCAAGGACATTATCGAAACTGTTACAATAGTGCACGTAAGATTTATAACCGCATTCTCCAGCATAAGCCACATTATAAGACCAGTTGCCATAGATGGAAGTGCCATTGTCAATAGTCCCTTTGGCCACTTGTTCCGTAGGAAGGTCGAGTCCGTAATATTCAAAGACCATTGAAAGGGAAGTAGGACTACATATGATGTTTCCTATCTCTTCAACGACAAGCTGGGAACGAGTAGGGACATCTAGTCGAAAATCGTCCGTGACAACCTTAGACTCGTATCGATTTGTTGGCGTACTAAGTGTTGCAAAGATGGCCCTGACTGACGGAGAATCGATATCCGAGTGTTTTCTGGCAAGTGCCAATTTCACCTGGACAGCTTCTCCTAAACCGGAATGTACCACCAGTTCATCGATGTCCAGTCGTGCGAAATTGTCTTGTTGTCCTGAAAAACTCCCAGTGTTGTTGCCGTCTGTCGTCCACTTGCCATAACTGAACCATATGCTCCAGTTTTGTGAAGTCCTGACTCTGATCCACACTTCTATATTGGTGTTTTCGAATGTTGTCGTATTCCATGAGACAACCAAACGTTCAAATGGTGAGACTTCCTTGACTTTAGAGACCCACTCGGCTGTCAGGTTGTCTTTTTCAATGTGAAAGGGTTGATCATATAATTTGGGTTCCCATGAAAGCAAACTGTTTTGCATAGTCTATTCCCCCTTTGAATTTGATTCTAGCATGGTCTTGTATTCGTCTATCTCCATCTGGTTTGCGAGAATGAAGTGCCCTTTTGTGATTTCAACCCATTTTGGAGCCTCAATATGGTACTGGTGCCTGCTGGGATCGTAAAACACAACCTTGCGACTCTTTTCATAATTTGGATTTGGCATAGGTATTGCAGATAAGAGACTCCTTGTATAAGGATGAAGTGGGTTGTTGTATAATTCCTCAGTCTCTGCAAGCTCCACCAATCGTCCTTTGTGAATGACGCCGACACGATCGGTGATAAACCTGACAATGGATAAATCATGTGCAATGAACAAATAAGTAAGACCGAGATCTTTCTTTAATCGATTCATCAAATTAAGCACCTGTGCCCTAATGGAGACATCGAGTGCGGAGATAGGCTCATCAGCGATTATAAATTTAGGTTGCATCACGAGCGATCTTGCTATTCCAATTCTTTGACGTTGGCCACCAGAGAATTCATGTGGAAATCTAC
>JAWSUW010000058.1:0-19964 GCA_033549245.1 Bacillota bacterium
TCTTCTTCTTTTGCACCGGTCTGCATCACAATAATCATCTAATGTGACCTCCTCATTCGCTTACAGGCAATTATTTTGCCTGTACTTCCTATTTTTCCAAACTTCACCCTACCATACTCACCGTACTACACCCGTTTTTCAAAATAGTCGCCATTGCGTTGGTGTGTTTTGCAATTTCAAAATACAAATTTTCTTCAAACAACGCTCTAAATTGAACCCCGAGCAATCTCCCTTTTGCAAGAAGGGCACCTCTTTGCTTAATTGAGAACCTCATATGTTCTTTTAATCGATTATTTGTGATCACTAGAGCTTCTCCAAAAAGAATTCCATTTTTTGTACCGCCAACCGTGAAGGCATCCGTCAGTGAAGCCACATCTTCAATCGTCATATCGTTATCTGCACACGTTAGAGCATTTGCAAGCCTTGCACCATCTAGATAAAGATACAATCCATATTTGTCACATGCCCTTCTTATATCTTCCAGCATTGATTTCGTATAAATGGTCCCCGTTTCAGTTGCGTTTGAAATATAAACCATTTTTGGCAATACCCAATGCTCATCAGCGTGTTTTAAAATTGTCGCATCAATCATTTCTGTAGTGAGTAAACCATCCTTCGATTCCATTTCAATTATTTTATGACCCGTTGCTTCAATTGCGCCAGTTTCGTGAACTGAAATATGACCAAGATCCGTTGCGATTACCGCTTCATATGGTCTTAAAAAATGAGCGATTGCTATCGTGTTCGTCTGAGTCCCAGTAACCAACAGATGCACATCTGCATCCGGTTTGTTTATTCTCTTCTTTATAAGTGCACTCGCTTCATTGGTTATTTCATCAACACCATAACCCACATGTTGTTCCATATTCGTATTGATCAGTGCATTCAGTACTTTCTCGTGTGCACCCTCTGAGTAATCGTTCATGAAATAAAGCATACTGACCTCCTCTTGGCATTTCAAGCCCTACTTTGTATTTATTTGTTGTTTTTTTTGATCCATTCGGACATTAATTTTCCTGCTATTGGAGCGGCCAATTGACCGCCATCCTTTTCTTGATTTTCAATGATGACAGCGATTGCAATTTCAGGGTCTAAAGCAGGTGCAAACCCGATAAACCATGCGTGATCATTTCCCTGACCCTGACTTGATTTTTCATTTTGAGCGGTTCCAGTTTTTCCGGCAACAATCGTATTAGAAATGGAGGCTCTTGTACCGGTTCCATTCCTTACGACTTCAATCATCATTTCCGTCACAATCTCTGCTGTTTCTGGATCTGTTAAAACACCACTCTCTTTTGCTAACGTAGTTGTCAAAATCGTGTCATATCGATCAGATACATTTTTAACCAAATAGGGTTTCATGATTACACCATCATTTGAAATGCCAGCACATATGAGTGCCATTTGAAGAGGTGTAACAAGAAGTTTCCCTTGTCCAATGACTGTTGCAGCAAATTCTGTTTTACTATCAATGACATTGTTGATACTGCTTTTTTTCGTTGGCAAATCAAAGTCGAGATTTTTATTCAATCCTGCTTTTTCTGCAGTACTTATCAAAGCTTTTGAATCCAGTACCTCTGATAATTTAGAAAAATAGACATTGCTGGAATAGGCCATTGCTGAAGTCATATTGAGTTCACCATATGCTTTATTGCCTGCATTTGAAAATGTTTTACCATCGATCACGACGCTGCCCGTGTCTTCAGCGATAAAGTCATCAAGACCAACTTCAATTGCTGAAACAGCTGTTATAACTTTAAATGTTGAACCCGGAGGATATAGACCAATTAATGCTCTTGGCAAGAGTGGACTATTCGCACCCGTTGATAGCTCTGACCAATTATCTCTTAATGAGCTTTCATCAGGATTGTAATCGGGTGTGCTTACCATCGCTAAAATCTCACCTGTTTTGGGGTTGATTGCAACTATTGCACCACGTTTATCTCCCATAAGTTCTCTTGCTTTGGTTTGAAGAGAATG
Source organism: Bacillota bacterium (assembly GCA_033549245.1). Classification (GTDB taxonomy): domain Bacteria; phylum Bacillota; class Clostridia; order Peptostreptococcales; family Acidaminobacteraceae; genus Fusibacter_D. The sequence continues at coordinate 1,981 of JAWSUW010000058.1, forward strand.
GTCAAGGGTCAAAATAAGATTATTCCCCGTCTTGTCTTCTCCTTTCACAAGGCTCATCGCATTGCCTACAAAACCTAGTGCGTTTTTTCCAAGTAATGTGTCATTATATCTGGCTTCTAAAAGTGTTTTACCATATATATTTGAATTGTAGCCGATTATATGGGCATAGAGCCGCTTATATGGATAGTTTCGGTTTGAAATTCCATCAACAATTTTCGTTTCAGCCAAAACCTCGCCGTTTCTATCAAAAATTTGTCCTCTGACAATACCATCTTCATATGCTTTAAGCCGCCTATTGTAGTTATTTGCCATTATTGGTTCTTTTCCATACAATTCAAAATAACTCAAATAGATGATCAAACTTAAAAACAGTATATTGATCACTACAAAAATTTGGAGAATCCTGTTATTAGTTGTCGATTTCTTCAACTTCAAAGACCTCCTTTCTCAATATAAATCCTGATAGTGATTGTAGCAGTCCTAGTATTATGAAACTAGAGACCAGAGAAGAGCCTCCGTAGCTCACAAATGGCAATGTTATTCCAGTAAGCGGGATTACTCTCGTTACACCACCGATAATTAGAAATGTTTGAAAGCCAATCGTTATAGTCAGCCCAAATGCGAGTGACTTTGTAAATGGATCTCTGAGAAGTAGACACACTTTAATTCCACGGTATACAAGCAACATAAATAAAACAATAATTGCAATGCCTCCAAATATGCCCATTTCTTCACAAATGGCTGAGAAAATAAAGTCTGTTTCAACATTTGGAATAAAATGAGGATAACCCAGCCCAAGTCCTGTTCCAAAAAAACTACCGCTTCCGATTGCAAAGAGAGATTGCGTTATTTGATACCCTTTACCCGCAATGTCCGCAAACGGATTCAGCCAGCTGTCCATTCTGACCTTTAAATGTGGCATCACTTGAATCGCCATAAACGCGCCAAAACCTGCAACAATCGAATTGATCCCAACAAAGACAATTGCTTTTTCAAATACATAAAGCATAGACAAATAGATTATAAATATAAGAAGTGCGGTTCCAAACTCCCTTTGGAGCACAAAAAAACCGAGGACAATAAAAACCATGACCATTAGTGTCCATTTCGGTGATGCCTTTTTGTCCGCAATTTTTAGTCTTAGTGCCTCTGGATCTGAGACAAACGACGCCATGAAAAATACAAATAGAATTTTTATGAACTCTGAAGGTTGGAACGTCCATTTCCCCAGTATAATCCAATTTTTAGCGCCATTTATATTAGTACCAATAATTTGAGTGAGGACAAAGAGAACGATCATCAAGGCATAAAAAAACCAAATGGATTTAATGCGCTTATAAACTAAATGATAAATTGAAGCTGTCACAATAAATAAGCCCATTCCGATTAAAAACCAAATGAATTGTTTAACGCCAATCTCAGTAGACAGCCTAAGTTGCATCGAAAGACCCAAACTTAAAAGCATAGCAACAATAAGCGATATATAAGTATCACCCATTCTATATTTTCTAAGAACAATTGTGGTCAAATATGTCATTACAGCCTTGGTGGCTCCAAGTGCCAAAATGAACGGCACAAAAATTCCACTTCTTATTGAGAGCAGACCAAATATGACGAGATCGATAAGAGCCACCAAATGGATTGGAGCAATTGGCTTTGATTTTTTTGATTTTGGATTTACAAATTTATCCATGTAGTTTTCCGCCTTCAGAAAATACAAATCTTGTGATCCCCAGCAATATTTCATCACCATCCTTTAATTGGACAGGGTTTAATAGTTTTACATCATTGACATAAGTACCATTGACACTTCCCAAATCAAATATTGTAAAACCTTCCCCAGTTTTTTCAATCTGTAGATGTTGTGACGATATATGGGGATCTGTTATCACTATCTCGCATTCCAGTGAGCGTCCAACTCTAGTTTGCGAGTTTTTTAGTGGAAAAATCTCAGTGACAGTGTTCACTCCTGTTTGTTCAATGGATGACAATAGTTTTAGGTGAGGACTTGTTACTTTTGAATTCTCCCAAACTGTCATTGTTTTTATATCTAGATAGATCAATTTTGCGATTCTCATAATAAACATGTAGATCAAGAAAACTAATACATATTTTGTAACCATAGCAATTATTTCGTACATAAAAATTCACCTCGCAGTAAATTATATCATTGTATTTGAAATGAAATACAAAAAAGAATCAAATTTTAACAATAAACTTTGTTAGAACTTGATTCTTCCTAAATTATTTAGTCGTTTCTCATTTTTCTTTTAATGTCATTATTTCTTCTACTATTTCTAGGTTTGCCCTGTGTCGCAGCTTTCATAGAAGGTTTTCTCCTATCAGACTTAACAACCACTTCTATGCTTGTTTCTATCAAAGGAAAGGGATGGTCATCAATCTCTTCTATTAATTTAGTTGTTAACTTTTGAATGCTTTTCAATAATGGCTTCTCTGCCTGACTACAGAATGAAATTGCTGTACCTCCGTGACTAGCCCTACCTGTACGACCTATTCTATGAACATAAGTTTCAGGAACCTCCGGCAAATCGAAATTGATAACATGAGATAACTCTTCGATATCAATGCCTCTGGCTGCAATATCTGTTGCAACAAGTATTCTGGTTTTTCTTTCTTTAAAGTTATTTAAGGCCAATTGTCTGGCAGTTTGGGATTTGTTACCATGAATAGCTTCAGCAACAAGCCCCGCTTTTCCTAAATTTTTGACAATCCGATTAGCTCCATGTTTAGTTCTTGAAAATACTAGAGCCGATATTATATCTTTGTTTTTCAACAAATCAATAAGTAGGTTTACTTTGTTGCCATTATCAACATAATATAATTCTTGTTCTATGATTTCAACTGTGGAAGATGCGGGTGTTACCATTATTTTGATAGGGTTTTTTAATATTGAATTTGCAAGCTTTTCAATTTCAGCAGGCATGGTGGCTGAGAAAAACATTGTCTGTTTTTCTTTAGGCAAGTGTGCAATTATTTTTCTCACATCTTGAAGCATGCCCATATCCAGCATATGATCCGCCTCGTCAAGTACAAAATACTTCACGTTTTTCAAACTAACATATCTTTGGTTTATTAAATCCAGTAGTCTACCAGGTGTGGCAACAAGTATATCTATTCCCTTGATTAAGTCTTTTGTTTGAGGATTTTGCGAAACACCACCGTAGATTACTAGTGTTTTAAGAGTCAAATTCTTCCCATAATCTTCAAAACTGTCCGCTATCTGTATAGCTAACTCTCTAGTTGGTGCTATGATCAATGCTTGAATCTGTCTACGGCTTGCATTAGCCTTATGCTGTAATGTTATCCCTTGCAAAATTGGAATAGCAAAAGCGGCTGTTTTACCTGTGCCTGTTTGAGCACAACCCAATAAATCCATTCCCTTAAGAAGAGAGGGTATAGCTCTAGTTTGTATTGGTGTTGGCTTTGTAAATCCTTTTGTTTTTATGGCCTTCTTTATTGGTTCTATTAAATTTAAATCTTCAAATAGCATATTTCTCCTTTTCATATTATATTACATTAAATCCATCACTAAACATCTATTATAGCATATTCAATATTATAAGTCGCATTTATAGTGAGGGACGTTATTTCATTGTCATTTCATCATTTTCTGGTGTAACATTCTTTTTATTATAAATAATTCTGCGTACTTCCATTACATCATCGATTACCACGTAGTAAACAACATAATTGCATACATATATTCTGTAATAAGGATATTTTCTCTCTTTAAGTGATTTATATTGTTCAAATGCTTCTGGGTAAGCTAATCTCTTTATGATTGCATCTTCCACACTATCGGCCAAAATTTGAGCTGCAGAAGAATTATTTAATTTAATTGCGATATAATCAACGATCTGATTTAAATCATCTTCAAAAAGAGGTAATACCCTAAGGCAATATTTTTTTACTCCCATTAATCCTCTCCCTGACTCTTCCAAAGGTTTCTTCATGACTGTATCTTGTAGTCGTTGATTCTGCAACTCTATCAGCTTCATAAAGCTTTATTTCTATCTCTTCAGTCAATGCAGCATACTGTTCAAGACTTAAAACAACCAGCGAGCCATATCCGTTCTTAGTTAAAAAAACAGGTTCGCCTTTATTGATTACTATATCTTCAATTTCAGGGAATTTATTTCTCAAATCAGATACAGGTCTAATATTAATCATAATTCATCCTCCTTATCGAGCGTTTTGTTATCGTAATTTTATCGTAATTTTATCATAATTTTATCTTTATTTCAACAAAACCCCTGAAAACATCGTAAATACGTCATTCTCAAGGGTTACTACATCTATTTTCTTGTCAGCAGACAGACGGTCTCTACGTGTGTCGGGTGATAAGTGGGAATATGGTTCTTTACCCTTCTTTAAGAAACCATTTTCTTTATTTGAATCATCATCTTTGCCGATTGTAATTGTCGATTTTGGACCAGTTTTAAATACGAAAGTCAATTGATGGGGGTCCTTTTGACCTTTATCATCAATGCCACCTAGTATAATCTTCTCGACAATAGATTCAAAGACATCAGCATCAAACTTCTTTAGGGGCTTGTTGGCATCAAAGTATTTTCTAAAGCTTTTTAGCCTTGTTTTCATTTCTTTTTCTTCACTGGCTGTTAAAGACAGTTCATTGGTTTCTTTGATCAATCGTTCTTTATCTTTATTGAGTTCAATAAACTTGTTTTCATAATTTTCTCGGTCAATAGCACCATCAATATGAAGATCAATAAGCTTCTTGATTTTATCTTCCACTCTATTTAGTTCTTTATTAAGTGTTGTTAGTTCTTTTTTACTGGTGCTTTCACTTAAAGTGTTTTCAATAGTTGATATAAACTCTTCTATGATCTCTCTGTTATACTGGCACATTTCATTAAAAACTTTAACAAAAGCTTCTTCAATAACAGCTTCATGAATACCCTTGCTATCAGGACAATGTTTCTTACCATGCTTACTGGATTTGATACAGTGCCACACCACTTTTTTATTCTTAGTGCCTGAGTTCCATGCCCTTCTACCAACGGTGGTTTCGCAAAAGCCACACTCAATTTTACTGCTGAAGGTGTACTGCCTGCTATAACGTTTCAATCGCCCTTTTTCCATGTTGCAATTACGTTTATTTCTAATGGCTTGAGCTTTTTCAAAGGTTTCTTTACTGACGATAGGCTCATGGTGATCCTTGATGTAATATTTCTCTTCTTCACCCATATTATCAAGGCGTTGCTTGGTAATTGGATCAACGGTAAAGGTCTTACCTAGGAGTAAATCACCCATGTATTTTTCATTCTTTAATATGCCTCTGATGGTACTATCAGGCCAGTTGCTACTCCCTCTTTTGGTCTTATAGCCTTTTTCTTTTAATTCATTTCCAATGAGGCGGGCACCTTTGCCTTGATTATAAGAATCAAAGATAAATCGTACAACTTCAGCTTCTTCTTCATTGATGATAAGCTCTTTGGTTTCTTTGTCATAGTCATAGCCTAAACAACCTTGAAAACCAACCAACTCACCACGTTTCATTTTCATCTTAAGACCCATCTTTACATTGGTTGAGATACTTTCACTTTCTTGTTGGGCTATTGACGTTAGAACAGTCATAGCAACTTCACCTTGCATGGAGAAAGTGTTGATGTTCTCTTTTTCAAATAATACGGCAACATTATGCTTTTTTAAAAGCCTAGTGTATTCCAATACGTCTTTTGTATTTCTACCAAACCTAGAGATGCTCTTGGTAATGACTAGGTCAAACTCACCAGCCACGGCATCCCGAATCATTTCTTGAAAACCAAGACGTTTATCTATATTAGTCCCACTAATACCGGCATCAGAATATATCTTTGCTAGTTCCCAATTAGGGTTTTCTTTAATTTTCTGCTCATAATAAGCCACTTGAGAATCATAACTTGCCATCTGTTCAGCCGAATCGGTACTCACTCTGCAATAAGGGGCTACTCTTATTTTTGAAAGCTCTTTCCCTGATGCTCGGTCAAATTTATTCTTTTTAGGTTTTATAACTTCTACTTCTTTCATGCCATCACTTCCTTTGCGGAATTTAAAACAAGGTTACTTCTTATGTGTCCATTCATGTTCTTGTAAATACACATCAAAATCATCTTTCTCAGCTGTAGTTAATCGTTTTTGATTAAACTTTTCATATTCTTTTTCAGCAAGCTCCTTGGCTACTTCATGAGATATAGAACCTGCACCAGCAAGAATGTCTCGCTCGTTAAATTTTAGAAAGGCATTCAATTTTTCTTCCCAATCCTTCATATGCATTGGGTTACGTCTTTCTGCCTGATCTTCAGCATAGTCTAGATACATGGTTACGATACGGTTTAGGGATTTTATTTCTTTTTCCGTCAAATAATTCTTGGCAACGGTAATATCCCCTTTACGCACTTTGTCACCCCTCCAATTGGTAAGTCCCATATTGTCTTTTGAGGCATCAGCTCTTTGTTCAATGAGTTCAGCAGCTGTATGACCATGAATAGCAAAATGAAGCTTGTTTTGCACTGTGGCAAAGAACTTTTTAGCTTCTTCTGATTTTCCATCATAATCTATAGATAAGGCATAAATATCTGTGATTTTCTTATAAAATCTTTTTTCTGAAGCTCTAATATCACGAATTCGCTCTAAAAGTTCATCAAAATAGTCATCACCGATGTTACGCATACCTTTAAGACGCTCATCATCCATGGTAAAGCCTTTGACTAAATACTCATTTAATCGTTCTGTCGCCCATCGTCTGAATTGTGTACCTCTGGTAGAACGTACACGGTAGCCAACAGCAATAATCATTTCAAGATTATAGTGGCGTGAATTTCTCTGAACCGTTCTATTTCCTTCAGTTCGAACTTGTAAGTAATTCTTACAAGTTGAATTTTCCTCTAATTCACCTTCTTCATAAATATTTTTTATATGAAGTGTTATATTTTGAGGCGTTGTTTGATAAAGTTCTGCAATCGCCTTTTGTGTCATCCATACGGTTTCATTTTCAAGTCTTACATCAATTTTGGTTTTTCCGTCTTCCAATTGGTAAATAAGAATATCTGTTTTATTCTCCACATTATCCCCCATTTCCGTAATTTATTAATCAATTCGTCAGACAGTGTCTGACTTTTTTAAAGTGAACTATCCGGTAAAATCCGGATAGTTCATCTATGTTCCTAATTGTTATTTTATCACAGTGGTTACAACTTAACCACATAAACCTTGTTTTACTTTGTATTTTCTTTCCAACTCAACTTTGATCTTGATGAATTCTTTTTCTGAAATCATCTTTTCATCAAGCAGGCTGGAAAGCATGGCTAACTGTATTGCAAACTTCATTAAGTTTTCCATCTGACCCTCCTGCTTGATCTTCTTTTCATATTATTTTATGTTCTTAAGAGCCTCCTGTAGCTCTTCTAGTTCTTTGGTGTATTTTGTCAGATTCACCAATTTAATTTTTCCTTGATGACATAACATCACCAAATGATTTAACTCACCCCCAATCTTTGATAGCCTTGCATTTATTTCATGCAAATCATACTGGATTATTTCTTTGTTTAAAGTTTTATCTAGGATATAATCCGTTAATGATTTACATCTACTCTTAGCTGCTAACTTAATAATTTTTGTTCTATCTTTTTCTGTTACGCGTATATTGATTTGCTTGTTTCGCTGTCTCATAATGTTCCTCCTGCAAATGGGTGTGGGCTTGCCCACTTTTAAACACTTTGGCTGTACAAAGTGGAAGCTTGCCCCTGTTAAAACAGGGTAAATAAATCCTCAAGCTTCAGCTACCGTCCAGTAACAAACTAGACGCTTTCAGATTTATTTGGGATATTGAAGATAAAAACATTATGACTTGGTCAGCAAATAGTGAACTGTGCTTTTGGACCATTTCTCACCGGTATACTCTGTCATTTTATCTGCAATTTCTTGATAGGATAATTGACTACACTGATACATTTTAAGAAGTCTCATATGTTCACCAGATGCTCTTGATTTTCGTCCAAAATAATCTGGACGTGCCTTTAATTGGTCATTTTCATCAAGCAATGATTTGATATTTTCTTCCAATATCCTCACAGCATCTTCAAGTTGTTGTATGGCCTTTTCCTTGATTTGAAGCTTATGTTCAAGTACTTGGATCTCTTCCTTTGCTTTTTGCAATTCTGCTTTTACTTCTTCTACACCAAATAATTTGCCTAACATTTCTTCACCTGCCTTTCAAGGGTGCAAGCGTGCAAAGGTTATAAGCATTGCCCCCTTGCACTCTTGATTTTATAATTGCCATTTCCAACCTTCTTTTGTTTTGATGGATTTCACTTCAAGATTCTTTTTAGCGGTTTTCAGTGTTCTTTGAGAAATCTGCTTTTCTTTTGCCCTTTCTACAACATAATCACTGGCCTTCGCACCATCCTCAAGCACTTCTTTAATTAGCTTTTCTGCTCGCTTTAGAACACTTTCCGTTGAACTACCACCAAGCAATTCATCCAGATCAATGTCATATTCTCCTATCCACACAAAACCATTTTCTTCATCTAGCTTAAAAGCAACCTTCTTGCCTTCAGGTGCTAAGCTTGATTTGATTTGAGCCATGACTCGAATGGATGGGTCTGCTCTTACACGCCCTACTAAGAGAACACTTCTAGCGGCAGCTGTAATATCAATAGAACCTAGCCCACGATAAAGCCCTTTTGTACCACCTGCCTTATTCATATGACCAATAATGACAATGGCACAGCCTGTTCTCTCTGCAACACTAGAAAGATTTTTGAAAATGGGTCTGATTTCATTTGCCCTATGCATATCTACACCAGAACCTAAATAAGCCTGTAAGGGATCAATGATCAGTAGCTGGGCATTCGTCTCTATAATAGCTTCTTCAATCCTCTTGTCTGATAAAGTCAGCTCCTTATAACTTTCATCAATAACGATTACTTTGGTACAGTCAGCACCTGCTGCTAATAATCTTGGTTTGATGGTGTCACTTAAGCCATCTTCTGCTGTTTGATAAATAACATTGCTACATTCTAACGCCTCCTCACTTAAAGGCAATATGGCACCAGTTGTCATTGCTGATGCGATTGCTAAAATCATGGTCGTCTTGCCCTCTCCAGGATCACCTTGAATAATGGTGATTTTTCCAATAGGAATATAGGGCTTCCATAACCATTTCACTTCTGTTACCTCAACATCGTTCATGTTGATGAGTTTTAGTTCATTTTCATGCTCCATTGTTTACCTCCTTTTTTCCCCTATACTTATAAGCCGATTTTTCGAGGGGGTTGGTCTATTCATTTTGCATTTTATTTTTTCCCCCTTACTTATTAGCCGAAAAAACACGAGGGGTGGGCGAAATTTTTTCAATATTATTTTTCCCCTCACTATTAAGCCGAAAAATCATAGGGGGTGTACCAAAAAAAAATAAAAAAAATCCCCCTACTTATAAGCCGAAAATAGATAGGGGGGTGCCGAAAATATTTTATTTTAATTAATATTTCTCGTTTGCCCATCATAAAATTCTCTACAACAAATCACAAACTATTCACTCCTCTAGTTTTAATATAAACCTTGATCTTTTCTTATAAATAATGTATAATAGGTTGGAAATACTATTGGAGGGCTATGATATGGATAAAACAGTTGTTGAGTTATTTGCAGGCGTAGGTGGCTTTAGAGTAGGCCTTGAGAACGCAAGTAACGAATTTAAAACTGTATGGGCAAACCAATGGGAACCTAGTAGAAAAGCACAGGATGCTTATGATTGCTATGTAGCCAATTTTGGCAAAAGTGATATGCATTCTAATGTTGATATAAATGAGGTCGAAATCAATACGATACCCGACCATTCACTACTTGTAGGAGGGTTTCCATGCCAAGATTACAGTGTTGCTTCTACCGGAGCAAAAGGTATAGAAGGTAAAAAAGGGGTTCTCTGGTGGAATATCTATAATATTCTTAAGAAGAAAAGACCTAGTTTTGTTTTGCTTGAAAACGTAGACAGATTATTAAAATCCCCTTCATCACAAAGAGGCAGAGATTTTGGAGTTATCCTAGGATGTTTTAGGGAACAGGGATATTCAGTTGAATGGAGAGTAATAAATGCTGCTGAATACGGATTCCCACAAAGAAGAAGACGTGTTTTCATATACGCCTTTAAAAACGACACAAAGTATGGATCTACAATATCAAATTATAATGACGCTGAAAAAGTTGTTCTTCAGACAGGAGTTTTTCAAAAAGTATTTAAAGCGAATCCATACGATGCTAAAAGAGTAAGTAGAACAAAATTTAATATAGATGACATTAAGCAAATATCAGATGAGTTTGCTTTTAAGTTCTGGAATGCAGGATGTTTATTAGGAAATGATTTATACACTCAAGATTTAAAACCGGTTGAAAAAAAACCATCCACTCTTGAGTCAGTTTTAGACGACGAAGTTCCTGAAGAATACTATATTAATGGAGACCTAAGCAAATGGAAATATATGAAAGGACCAAAGAAAATCCCCAGGACCCATAAAGATGGGCATAAATATATATTTTCAGAGGGGGGTATTGCTTTTCCTGATCCGATAGATAAACCTGCGCGGACAATGTTGACAAGTGAATCATCATCAAACAGATCAACTCACATCATACAAGACCCCAAAACAGGTAGATTAAGAAAACTTACTCCACGAGAATGCGAAGCCCTTAATGGCTTCCCTAAAGATTGGACTAATACAGGAATGACAAATCGTTTTAGGTATTTCTGTATGGGTAATGCCTTGGTAGTAGGAATTGTCGAACGAATAGGATCTGTATTGAAAATAATAATTGACAATGAATAAGAAAAGGCAATCGCTAGTAGAAGCGATTGCCTTTTCTTGATAACTCGATATTTATTTGCTCAGCTACATATTTACTATTTAACCAGAAGCTCTTCTTGGGTGCGATTATACCACTCTTTAGAGTGCTTGTATCATTGCTATTTACAGCTTTTGGACGAACATGCGAAACTTTCGTCTCTGATATCTTTTTAAAATGATTAAAATCATCTACAGTATCTACCCACAAGTCTTTAACATCTGTGTCAAGATCGCTGTTAGGCATATTCCAATAGAAGATATCTATAAAGTGAATATCCTTAAGTTCAAGCTCCTTTTGTTTAGTATAGGTTTCTGTGGTTTTATAAATAACCCATAACATTTTCTTATTTTCAAATTTGGATCTGAATTCAGACTCTATCCAATCATTCTCAACAATCTCATCAAACTTAATTTGTTCAAAAGACATACTTTCTTTAGGAACATTGTTCTTTTTAAGTAGTATCGTCTTAATCTCAATTTGCGAGATATTGTTTTTATTAAAATCATCTGCAGTTATCCCCATTAAAGCTTCGAATAGATGTGATGTTACCATGTATAAGAATTGTTTTGCATCACGATTTACATCTATGTTAAATTTAAGGAATAACTCTTCAAGGTTTGCATACTGTATCTTACTAAATTCATGTAGTATTTTTTCATAAATATTTAAAGGAATGATTTTGGCTTTTTTGAATAATTTATCACTATATAGGATATTGAATATGTGATCAACATAAGAACGTTTCAGCGAATAAGCCCTTTGCATAGCCTTAACCGAACTATTAGGCTGGTTTATCAAGCTCTTTTTATTCACACCCTTCGTGCATGCTCCTAATAGCAAGGTGTCTCCTTCAGAAAGCTCATGAGCATTCCCAGATGCAACTTTGTTTTGGATAAATTCCCAATCTTTTTGAAGGTATGGTAGGTCTTCTTCAAAAGGCTCCCAAATAGATGATAAAAGGAATTCTAAATCATATATGCTCACATCTTTCCCGTACATATAGAACATCATTAAAATTCTGTTCAACTTATGATGCAATTCAGTGGTTTCCCACGTTTCATTTATGATATTTTTATAATTAATCTTAGAAAGTATCACTCTTTCCTTAACTGACATCCCTAATTGTTTGATTAATTGATCTGAGTTCTTATTCTTCTTGATTTCCTTAACAGGAATCACTTTTAGCTCCATCTCGGCATTTTTGAAATCAGCTTCTTTTCGTGGATTAATTTCATAACCAAAGAAATCTCGTTCAATAGTATGACCAAGTGCTCCTTTATTCTTTGCATTATATATTGCTGGTGACTCATGCAATGTTTGTCTAAGTGTCCTGTTCTCAATTTGTTTAGAATATTCTAGTATTGATTTGGGACTGGATGAATCATAGTCATACTTCATTTAGCGCCTCTCCTTGAATCAGTTTTATCTTATTTATTGATTATATTAACTATTAAGATACTTCCAAATTTATATGTAATATCAAATTCTAAAAATTACGATGCTTTCAATTTTCACTAAACATATACTTAGAACTCTCTTAAAATTATACTACTTAATCTAATATATGACAATAAACGAATAAAGCCACAGCAATCATCATATCTACTGTGGCTAATTCTTTATATCCCTACATTTCACATCCAAAAGCTTAACCTAACAACAATCTCGTCTTTCAGTTCCTTATTACGATAATTCGCAATATCGGTCTTAAACATGAAAAGCTTGGTTTTTAGTGGTATTCGGGCAAATATGATTAGTCTTTTTTGTATAGTGCTACTATAGTCTCCACATGCCCAGTCCAAGGGAACATGTCAACAAGCACCATCTTCGTCACGCCATACCCTTGTTTATTAAATACCGCAAGATCCTCCATCAAAGTTTTAGGATTGCATGACACATACACGATTTCAGGGATATCATACGAAGCAACCTTAACGACAGTCTTCTCGCCTATGCCGTTTCTCGGTGGATCAACCACAATGACGTCAGGTTTTTCCGTAATTTCCGAGAGCACTTCAAACACATCACCACATAAGAATGTACAATTGTCGATGCCATTCATTGCTGCATTTTCCTTTGCAGCTTCAACAGCATCTTTTACAATTTCAATTCCGATGACTTTCTTAGCATTTTGTGCCATGATTTGTCCAATAGTTCCAGTTCCACTGAAAAGATCGAAACAAACTTTGCCTTCCAAATCGGGAATCATTTGTATTGCAGTTTCATAAAGAAGATTTGCCCCGAGTGTATTGGTCTGGAAGAAAGAATAAAGATTAATCTTAAAGTTCAGCCCCATGACACTATCCAGTATAAAGTCTCTTCCATATAACACTTCAATTTCTCCAGAAACCACATCTCCGAGACCGTCATTTTTGACATACAAAATGCTTTCAAGTGTTCCTTTTAGAGACATGTTCTTAAGGACATCCACAAAAGCTTTTCCATCAAAAGGAACTTGGGTCGATGCAGATAGAGCTACCAAGATTTCACCAGTGGTTTTGCCCTTTCTAACTACCAGATGTTTGAGAAACCCCTCGTGGATATGTTTGTTGTATTTTGGTGCGTCGATCTTGACGAAATAATCAAGCAGCCCTCTCAGAATCGTTCTATAATCCTCATCCGCCAAATGACAATGATCCACTGTGACCACATCGTTGTGACGTCCTTTTTTGTGCATTCCAAGAGTCAATGGTCCCCCTTTATAGGCATCCCCGAAAGAAAACTCCATTTTATTTCTGTATTCAAATGCTTCCGGGCTTGAGATCACCTCAGTAAGTGGCACATCAAATCCCACCTCTTCAAAAAGGTTTTGGACCATTTTGAGCTTCAAGTTTTTTTGTCCATCATAATCAAACGTTTGAAGCATACAACCGCCACACTCATTGAAATGTTCACAAAACGAATCTTTCTCAATAGGACTTCTTTCAAGCACTTCAAGTAACTTTGCCTCATAACGTCCACCCTTCGACTTCTGGTAACGTGCGCTGATTCTTTGTCCTTCTATGGCATTTTTCACATATATGCGTTTACCATCAATTGAGCCCACGCCAACGTTTGGATACTTGTTATAATCAATTGTCAGTTCTAATAATTCACCTTTTTTCACAGTAAACCTCTTTCTATTGTCTTAAGTGCATTTCATTATATCAAATCCAATGATTGATTTCATCTGTTTCGGGTAATCTTAATGATAGGTTTACAACTAATAAACTGACGATTTAAGATTGGGGTATGGGGTTTATGGATATTAATATCGTTCTGGAAGTTCTATCCAGTGCACTTGTTATTGTGCTTATTTTTTTGTTTTATTACATACGGCAAAATAAAAAAAACGAAAAACAGATGAAAGCTCAACTGGAAGAGCTTAATTATCTTTATTTGCAGCGAGTTCAATCTGAAGAATCCCTAATAATCGAAAATAAGAATCTAGAGAATACATCTCTTCGACTTCAGGAACAGCAGTCATTGCTTTTGTCCAATCAAGAAAGAATAGAGCATTATGCCTATTTTGATGATCTGACAAAGCTGCCTAATCGACTTTCTCTCAAAATTGATCTTGAGCAATTGCTGAACACTCACTCTATGAGTTTGATCCAAGGTGCGGTATTTTTCATTGATTTTGATAATTTCAAACAAATCAATGACCACTATGGTCATAATCTTGGAGATGAGCTCTTGTTCATCATCGCCGCACATCTCAACAAGTCTCTCGAAGAGTATGGAAAAGTCTATCGCTTTGGCAGCGATGAGTTCGTCGCCGTACTTGATTCAGTAGTCGATGTGGACTCTGTCGAATTCCTGGCAAAAAAATTGCTCGATGACTTCAAAAAACCGTTATCGGTCCAAAACAATGAATTTATACTCAAGTTCAGCATGGGTATAGCACTTATTCCCCTTCATGGCAAATCATTTGATGAAATCATTGGTAGCGCAGACATGGCGATGTACCAAGTCAAAAGCACCTGTGAAAACGGATATGCGTTTTTCAAAGAGGATAAATATTCAGAAAGTGATGATCGAGCAGGTCTGAAGCAGGAACTATATAGTGCACTCACTGGAAATGATCTGAGTTTCAAATTTCAACCCATACTCAACAGAGTATCAGGAAAAATCGCTCTTGTAGAAACTACGATTTATCTCGAAGGGTCCGCCGGATATTTACCTCCTCAAAAAATGTTGCAACTTGCTAAAGAACTCGGGATGACATCAACTTTAAATTTAACTGTCTTTAAGACGGTTTGTGATATGAGCAACACTCTTTCTTCATCAGAAAACCTGATATTGACTACATTCAATTTGTCCATGAACGATCTTTCCAATCCTCATTTGATTGATGAAATTCAGTCCGTTCTGAACGAGACGAAAGCAGATCCATCCTCCATTTGTCTTGAAATCACCGAGACTGCGATCGAATCCAATTATGAAAGTGTTTTCAACCAGCTTGATATCCTTAAAACGATGGGGTTCCGATTGATCGTGGACGACTTTGGTGCAGAATTCATTTCACTCAATCACTTGAAAAAAATGTCAGTGGATTTCATAAAAATAGACCGATTGATGTTTTCTGAAAGTAAAGCCATTGTGTCACCACTACTCGAAATCATCAAGACTCTGGATATTCAGATTATCGTCAAAAACATTGAATCCCTAGAGCAGACAGGTGTTCTAAGTTCAGGTGACATCAATTATGTCCAGGGTTACTATTATTCACATCCCCTTGAAAAAGAAAACTTCATCAAGCTTATGCTTGATGAAGAAATTAAAATTTATCCAAGACTTAAAAAATTGGCTCAAACACCATAAAGTCCTCAATATAATGATCTGCTGTATCTTTTATGGCGTCGGTGTAAGGCTCGGAAAGCTCATCATAGATAGCTACCGCCTTCATGCCGGCGTTTTTTGCTGCCAATACACCTGCGTGAGTATCCTCAAAGACCAGACATTCTGCTGGTGAAACGCCTAAATCCTCAGCCACTTTTAAAAAAATGTCGGGAAATGGTTTCCCTTGACTGACTTCGCAGGATGTTCGAATTGTTTCAAAAAAACCTTCAATTTGGTGTGCCTTTATGACTTCGAGTAAAAGTTCCCTTGAATTACTGGTTCCAATACCCATTTTAATACCATGAAGTTTTGCATTCATGAGAAGCTGCTTGACTCCAGGTTTTAGTGGAATCCTCTCCGCATAAAACTGCCTGGCCATCTCATTCCATTCACTTTGAATTTCCTCAATGGATTCATTGAGATCAAAGCGCTCGATGAAGTACTTTGCTGTCTCAGTAAAACTCTTTCCTTCAATTTGCTTTTGTAGATCTTCTGGCAATATTATGCCTCTCTTTTCAAGAAAATCGATGTCGATTTGTTTCCAAATCCACATCGAATCCACAAGTGTACCATCAAGGTCAAATATTATCGCTTTAATGTCTTTTAAATTTATCATGTCTAATCCTTATGTGTATCCATATCTCTTTCAGATGCTTTTTCAAGCAACTTTTTATAATTGACAACCATTCTACTATGCTTACCTTCACCAATTTTCCCATGCTCGTCATATGCGTTCATTGCAATCAGAACTTTTCCGGACTGGGCATATTCCACCCTTACTTCTACGGTAACCGTGGCACCAAGGCACGTCGCTTTGAAATGATCAACCTCCACATGTCTGCCCACTGAAACAAAACCCTCAGGCAAAAGTGGATCAATCAATAAGGAACTGGCTTCAATCATCAGTGACACCAGTCTTGGTGTCGCTAGTAAATTCTCGATTTTTCCACTTCCATAGTTCAGTGAAGTATCCGACTCAGTCACTCTCTTCTGAAGCGTATAGGTCATCCCTGTTTTAATTTGATTCATTTCAATCATGTCCGTACCTCCTTTTCATCAATAAACTTTAGTGTTGACGTAAGCTTTGACTTTGGATTCAAGCTTTTCCTCTAAAAAACAACCTGATGATCTCAGTTTGTGCAATATTTTACGATCTTTCGAATGCAATATGACACGGTCGTAATCGATGAAATCAATTTCATAAATCGCACCTTCAAGCTGTCTGGAATTCATATTGATATAGTAGGCACTAACTGCCCTACAATCCACCAAATCCAGCAATTTAAGTGTAATGCGATCTTTTTTCACATAATAATCATATGCTTGGTTCTTGAGTTGAAAATACCTCGAAGGTTCACGATACTCTATCGCATCTGCCTCAAGCATCAACTTCTTTGCCATGGTGTTGAAATAATGGTACTTGAGTACGCCTTCGTCAACACTGTCAATATCAAATGACACCTTGCCATAAGTTTCAAGCATACGATAATTCTCGTTGATGAACGACTCTTTGGTCAATTTCCCCTTTTCAAGCTGATCGATCAATGCAAGTCGTTTTGAAACTAAAACCCCTATATCTTTTCCCTTCAAATCCTACACCTTTCTAAAACCATTCAAACAATTTGAAATCCAAATAATCACATGACGTCAAATGATAATTCACACCACCATATAAACCGTTTATACCATATTTGTAGTTTTGTTTTGAATGGATATGTCCATAAACCACTTCTTTAACACCGTATTTTTCAAAGATTTCGGTGAATCTGGAGGGTTCTTTTTTGTCATTGGTCGGAGGGAAATGTAAAACCCCGACAATTTTTTCATACCCCGCTTTTTTCGCCATCAATATTGAATTCTCAAGACGCAAGGCTTCTCGTTTATATACTTTGTCATCATTCTCAGTAAATATGACCTCATTAGGGCATAACCACCCTCTGGTACCGCAAATTGCCATATCTTCATAAACTGCAAAATCATTATGGACAAACTCGATACCTGAATAGCTTCCAGCCATTTTGGCTCTTGAAACCCACCAGTAGTCATGATTGCCTTTGAAGAGAATTTTGTGACCCGGCAAGTCATCAATCCATTTGAGATCCTCTTTTGCACCTTCAAAAGTCATTGCCCAAGAGCTGTCTCCAGGTAAAATGACAGTATCGTTCTCAGTTACTCTACTGGTCCAGTCCATTTTGATTTTTTCATAATGATTCATCCAGACTTCCCCGAAAATATCCATGGGTTTATTGGTTCCAAAGCTGAGATGCAAATCGCCGATTACATATAAAGCCATCATTCAC
>JAWSUW010000059.1:0-19796 GCA_033549245.1 Bacillota bacterium
TTCGTACAAGTTCTGTATACCCAATATTTTAAAAATGAAACGGACAAATGCATTTGACACTGGAATCAAATCTGTATAGAATAATAGGGAATAGATTACCCTGGAGGCAATATGGATCTTTTTGATCAAAAGAAGGAAAACAAATCTTTGACATCTCTGATCTTTGATAGAATCAGAGAAGATATTTTGAATGGTCGATATTTGACAGGAGACAAACTAGTAGAAATCAAATTGGCGGATGAACTTGGAGTCAGCAGGACACCTGTGCGTGAAGCATTGAAACAACTGGAACTGGACGGACTTGTGGACAACATCCCGAATCGCGGAGTTGTTGTGAAGGGAATCAGCCAAGATGACATCGATGATATATTGACTATCCGTCTTTGCATTGAGGGTCTTGTTGGTCAATGGGCAGCGGAACGCATTTTGGATGAAGAAGTGAAAGAACTTGAAGAAATTTTTGATTTGATGGAGTTTTACACATCAAAAGGAGATGTCGACAAGATTTTCGAACTCAATACGAAATTCCATGAAACTCTCTATAAGGCTACAAAGAGTAGATATCTTGAAGGAGTGCTCAAAGATTTTCAATTATTCATCAAATCTTCTCGCAACAATTCGCTTAAGACAGAGGGAAGACTATTCACAGCACTCGAAGAACATAGAAACATACTCGACGCCATAAAAAACCATGATCGTGAAAGTACTAGAAAATCACTTGTTAAACACATTTCCGAGTCTAACGAAAATATCAAATCACTGGTGATCAAACAAAAATAATGGAGGCAGCCTGAATGTCAGAGTATAGAAGAAAAGCCATCATCAAGCAATTGGAAGATTCCGACCGGCCAATTACAGGATCAGAATTGGCTGAAGTCTTTGATGTTTCAAGACAAGTCATTGTACAGGACATTGCAATCATCAGAGCATCTGGACTACATGTCATGGCGACATCCAACGGGTATCTGATCCCAAAATTAAAGAAAACTTCCCATTTGATCAAAACTTTTGTCTCAAAGCATAATGGTTTTGACAACATGGAGGAAGAGCTTGAGATTATTGTAGAGTACGGTGGTAAAGTTATAGATGTCATCGTTGAGCATCCGGTTTATGGTGAGATTGTGGGCACATTACATATTTCCAATAAGGAAGATGTCGATAAATTTTTGAAAAAAGTCAAAGAGTCTGGAGCAAACCCACTCTCTATATTGACACAAGGAGATCATATTCACACAATTGAAGTGCCAAGTGAAAAGGTATTTCGGTTGATTATGGATGAACTTAGAGCAAAAGGTTATGTTGAATAAATAAATGAAGGGGAAACTTCCCATTTTTTTTAAAGCATCACGTGACAAGACAGTTGTATACTCATAAATAAAGGGGAAAATGAAATATGAAAATTAGACAGTACTTCACAAAAACATTGAATGGAATGGCTCTCGGATTATTTGCCTCATTGATTATCGGTCTTATTCTGAAACAAATCGGTGAACTATCAGGAATTGCTTTGTTGTCCGCATTCGGAAGTGTTGCTCAGGTACTCATGGGCCCTGCCATTGGAGCAGCTGTAGCTTATAGTGTGGGTGCTTCACCACTTGGGATATTTGCCTCGATAGTGGCAGGTGCCATCGGAGCGGGAAGTATTAAAGTGATTGAGACCGGTCAAATGGTGATTGGTATCGGAGAGCCGATGGGAGCTTTCATAGCTGGGCTTGCAGCTGCGGAATTTTCGAAAGTTATATCTGGTAAAACAAAAGTGGATATTGTGGTTGTACCAGCGCTCACAATTATTGTCGGTGGACTCGTTGGAGTAACACTTAGTCCAATAATCGCGGGATTTATGAAAGCTTTTGGTGGATTGATCAACTCTGCGACAGTACTTCAGCCTATTCCAATGGGTATAATTTTGGCTGTAGTTATGGGTATGGTACTTACACTACCTATCAGTAGTGCTGCGCTTGCCATATCCATGGGACTTTCAGGAATTGCAGCTGGTGCTTCGCTGGTAGGTTGTGCTTGTCAAATGATTGGTTTTGCAACAATCAGTTATAGAGAAAATGGTATGGGCGGTGCTATTGCTCAAGGCCTTGGAACTTCAATGCTTCAAGTCCCTAATATTATAAAGAACCCAAAAATTTGGATTCCACCGATTGTCGCCAGTGCATTACTCGGTCCTGTAAGCACAACCCTCCTGAAAATGGAAAGCAACAGTATCGGTGCAGGTATGGGCACAAGTGGTCTTGTCGGACAATTCGGTGCATACGCCGCTATGGGAGATAAGATGGCTTTGACAACATTCTTACTAATAATTGCAGTGATGCATTTCATATTGCCTGCTGTCATTTCACTCGGGATCAGTGAATGGATGAGGAAAAAGGAATGGATCAAGCCTGGTGATATGCTACTTTCAGAAAACAAATAATGGATTATTCATAACAGTAAAATGCCCGATCAATATCTTTATTGAGCGGGCATTTATTTTTTCTTTGGTTCAAATCCCTTACAGGGCTCTCCTGAGGATTTTCTGACGACTTCTGATGGCATTTGCTTGGATTTGAAACCGAAAAGACGACAACCCATTGGATTGGTTGGATCCCATGTGACATAGTAATGGATGCATCGTCGACAATCTATCCGTTCATTTTGCATAGCAACCTCCCGTTTCTGTGGTACTTCAATTATACAAAACTATGTTTATGTTGGCAATTGGATGTGTTATAATGATGCTTGAAAAGGATTGGTGGTGTATAGATTGGATAAATTCAGCAAAATCGGGGTATTTGATTCGGGACTGGGTGGATTGTCGGTTCTACATACAATAAGGCAGATCATGCCAAATGAGTCTTTGATCTATATAGGGGATTCAGGTAACGCACCTTATGGCACAAAGGAAAAGTCCGAAGTGCTTAATCTTTCCAAAAAAGTTTGTGACACTCTTGTTTCAAAAGATGTCAAAGCGATTGTCATAGCATGCAACACTGCAACCAGTGCAGCAGTCAATGAACTCAGAAGGGCATATGATATTCCGATAATAGGGATGGAACCTGCTATAAAGCCGGCTCTTAGACAGACTGAAGGCAAAGTCCTGGTGCTTGCCACAGAAATGACTTTAAAGGAAGAGAAATTTAAGCAGTTGGTTGATAGTCTGGAGGAAGGTTACCGCATTATAAAAATGCCTGCTCCTGAATGGGTACAGCTTGTTGAAAACCACATGTCAGAGAGTGATTATGTTAAAAAAGAGGTTGAGGGTTTTCTTGATAAAGTCACTGAAAAGATAGATGCCGTCGTTCTCGGATGTACCCACTTCATATTTTTAAAACCTTATATCATGGCATATTATAAAGATCAAGTGGAAATATTTGATGGTAACATGGGAACCGCATTACAACTTAAAAATTTGCTCGAATCCCACAAATGGTTGAATGACAACTCTGAAATGGGCTCCGTAGAGATAATAAACACCAAATCAGGTGTCTTTGTGAAAAAATCATATGAGATGTTCGATTGGCTTGAAATGAGGGATGAATTTTGAATCCGGAAATACTTAAGATCGTCAATGAAAAATTGGAAGAAATACTGGAAGAAGCTGTTTTTGATTCCAAAGCAGAGCAGATCTTCAAACTCCACTATGGCATAAAATGCACAAGAATGGAACCCAAATCAATTGTGAAGGAAGCTAAAATTCCTGCAAAAAGGCTCAAAATGGAATTGACTCGCATCGACAATAAGGTATTCAATATCCTAAAAAAGCACAAGTGGATTGAAAACGAGGTTTAAGTTGACGATGGGACCAATTTGCGTTATAATGATTGAAATTGATATGGACTATGATGAGGAATAGTAAATTATTTCCCGGAATGAAGAGAGCTGATGGTTGGTGAAAATCAGTTTCAGGGGGTATTGAATCCACCTCGGAGTTTTTAGGTAATGCTAAACGTATTCAAGGCGATAACTTGATCGAGTGGGTATTGATATACCAACTAGGGTGGCAACGCGGGTTAACTTCTCGTCCCTTTATGGGATGAGGAGTTTTTTGTATTTTTTGATTAAAATTATGGAGGTATGTTATGTTGGATCTTAAGAGAATCAGAAGTGAATACGATACGGTGGAAGCTCTATTGAAATTAAGGGGAAAAGGTGACTACGGTTTACCTCTCATCAAAGAAAAAGATGAAGAAAGACGCGTGCTCATCGGTGAAGTTGAAGATCTAAAAAGCAGACAAAACAAAATGTCTAAAGAAATACCTATGAAAAAGAAAGCAGGCGAGAACACCGACGCACTTTTTGCAGTGATGAAAGAGCTTTCTGACACCATCAAGGAACTTGATGCAAAAGTCAAAATTGTAGAAGAAGCGCTTAATGAAATGATCATGGAAGTTCCAAATACGCTTAAAGCAGACACTCCTATTGGTGATGATGACCATGATAATCCTGTAATCCGCGTGGTGGGAACACCAAGGAAATTTGATTTTGAACCAAAAGCTCACTGGGATATCGGAGTGACTCTTGACATACTTGATTTTGAACGCGCCACCAAGATTACCGGTACGCGTTTCACCGTGCTTAAGGGCATGGGTGCGAAACTGGAAAGAGCGTTGATCAACTTCATGCTGGATCTGCATATCGATGAACATGGTTACACTGAAATTTTACCGCCATTTATGGTCAATAGGGATGCAATGACCGGTACGGGACAATTGCCAAAATTTGAGGATGACATGTTCCATATCCCATCTAAGGACTTTTTCCTTGTTCCGACTGCAGAAGTACCTGTAACGAATCTTTACAGAGGTGAAATACTTGAAGAGGTGATGCTTCCCATCAATCATACCGCATATACACCGTGCTTCAGAAAAGAAGCAGGTTCTGCGGGGAGAGACACTCGTGGTGTGATTCGTCAACATCAATTCAACAAAGTGGAGATGGTCAAGTTTGTAAAACCTGAGGTTTCTTATGATGAACTTGAAAAATTGACCAATAACGCTGAAGAGGTATTGAAGCGATTGGAACTGCCTTACAGAGTGGTGAGACTTTGCAGCGGAGATGTAGGGTTCAGTTCTGCTATGACATATGATATCGAAGTTTGGTTACCAAGTTATGATGCCTATAAGGAAATTTCAAGCTGCTCAAACTTTGAAGACTTTCAAGCACGTCGTGCGGGGATCAGATACAGGGATGCGGAGACAAAAAAAGTAAATTTCGTCCATACGCTCAATGGATCAGGACTTGCCGTCGGCAGGACTGTTGCAGCGATACTTGAGAATTATCAGAACGAGGACGGCAGTGTTGAGATACCAAAAGTTCTTCAACCTTACTTTGGTGGGAAAACTGTGATAAAATAGAGGTAGACCATGTCGATATTTGAATGGATTTTAGTTGGAGCCGTTCTACTTGTTTTCGTCATCATTCTTTTCTATGCGGCGGTCGATCTTTTCAGGGATCGAAAATACTATATCGCTAAGAAAAAAAATGTGACTGCCATAACGGAGCATAAGAATAAAAAAAGGCGTTAGGAGCTCATGGGGATTATATGCGTTTAATGAATGCACTTGGAAAAATCAATAGTGAGAGATTGACTTCATTTCATATGCCTGGACATAAAAATGGCAGATTGATCGGAGAATCATTGAAGCCGTTCTTGGCTTATGACATAACTGAAATTCCAGGTGCTGACAATTTACATCATTCCGAATCGTGCATTGAGGAAACGAAAATAGCCGTTTCAGAGTATTATGGTTCCAAGGTGAGTGAAATCCTTGTAGGTGGCAGCACTATCGGTATGATTTCAGCCATCCTTGGAGCAACCAATAGGGGGGATGAGATTCTCATCAACCGCAATGCACATCAGTCCATTTACAATGCTGTTGAACTCAATGGGCTCAAACCATTTTTTATTGCGCCTGAGTTTGATGACCATCTAAGCATACCTATAGGAATTGATGCCCATAGATTAAGAAGTAGAATTGAGGATATGTCAGCACCTAAAGCGTGTGTGTTGACATATCCCACTTATGAGGGTATATGTTATCCGATTGAAGACCTGATCGATGCTTGTCATGACGCTGGAATGATTGTGATTGTGGATGAGGCGCACGGTGCGCATTTGAAATTGTTCGATGGTCCTTACAAGTCATCTCTTGAACTTGGGGCAGACATCGTCATTCAGAGTTTTCATAAGACCCTTCCGGCTATGACTCAAACAGCATGTATTCATTTTTCAGTGTCAAACAGACTGTCGGATTTTCAATTTGAAACTATCCTTTGGCATCTAAAAGCGCTTCAGACCAGCAGTCCGTCCTATGTTCTGATGGCATCTATTGACGAAATGCTTGGCGTTATGGAGACCAAAGGTCCAGAGTATGTCAAATGGCTCAAATCAAGAATCGAAACGTTTTATAAAAACGTATCAGGACTTGGCACTCTGAAGTGTTGCAATCAGGTGAATCAAGAAATCAGCAAGATCATTGTCTCCATTGCTCCTGAGTACTATGACAATGAAAAATGGAACTGTGAGATTTTAGCTGAAAAATTAAGAAATGATTATCAGATTCAAGTTGAATACGCGACGAAGAGCATGTGTCTGTTGATGACTAGCATCGCAAACATCGATGATGATTTTGTGCGTCTTGAAAGGGCACTTGGTCAAATTGATGTCGCAACAGGAAAAAGTGTGAATCCACTTGATCCTCAAACGCATATACCGCTTGGGATGGTTTATGAAAGCATTTCCGATCCCAGTGTACAAGTTTTTAAAGCGAACGAAGCAAGAAATATGACGCGTATCAAAGTACCGGTAAAAGAGTGTGTCGGCAAATTAGCCGGAGAATACGTCATCCCTTATCCACCAGGTATTCCTGTGATTGTTCCCGGAGAGAGGATTACATTAGAATCTCTCCGTTTGATACCAGAAACAATGAAAGAAATCTATATTTTGAGGTGAAACCATGGATAAGATCAAAAAAGAGTTGCTCGAATGGGGTCAAGCCATATTGATCACTCTTGTAGTTTTTTTACTGTACAATATTTTTTTTGGAACGACTACTGTTTATAATACATCAATGTATCCGACGCTTGTCGAGAAAGACATGTTGTTCATGCTTAAAGTTGGATCCATCGAACAAGGAGACATCGTGTCCTTCAAATCCCAGTTGACTTTGACGGAAGCGGATTACGAGGGACTTAACTTCATACAGAAAATTCTTCACAAAGAAGGCGAAAGGAAAAACCTTATCAAGAGAGTCATTGCAGGTCCTGGTGATTCAATTTCAATCATTAGTGGTGTGGTCACTGTCAACGGGAAAGTCCTGGATGAACCCTACATCAATTCCAACACCAATAAAGATGTTGAAAACATGGTTATAGGTGAGGGCAAGTATTTCATGATGGGTGACAACAGGAGTGTGAGCTATGACTCCAGAGACCTTGGACTGGTTGATGAGGAAGACATCATAGGCAAAGTACTTTTCAGATTTATGCCACTCAAAAAAATTGGAACCGTGAATTAATTGGCTTTTTTGTGGTATACTTATAATAATAATCTCATGAGGAGGCGTTATTATGAAATTGATTATAGCAATTGTCCACGACGAAGATGCTCACGCATTGGTTAAAAAATTGACAGCTGAAGATTTTGGTGTCACAAAGTTGGCTTCAACGGGCGGATTTTTGAAATCGGGCAATACGACTTTAATAATCGGTACGCCAAAGGAACGTGTTGAAGAAGCCACGAAAATAATTGAAGATACATGCAAAACTCGAAAAGAGATTACCACAACGACTTCACTGATGGGTGACAACAGTGTCATGGGTATGCCGCTAGAAATTTCTGTCGGTGGAGCCACTGTTTTTGTCATTGATGTGGAAGATTATTTGAAATTGTAGGGGAATTAGACATATGAATGTGTTTCACGCACAGCGTCAATTTTTGTTTGACGCACTAAGTAAAAACCGTTTGTCCCATAGTTATATCTTTTCTGGAACTGAGGACCTACAATTTGCAAAGGCAATTGCAAAGATGATTTTATGCAAACAGGAACACACAGGTTGTGATTCCTGTTCGTCTTGTATAAAAGTAAATTCAGAAAATCACCCGGATTTGAACGTAGTATCGCCCGATGGAGCTTCCATAAAGAATGCTCAAGTGGAGGAACTACAGGAGTATATGTTCATCAGACCGTATGAGAGCAAACATAAGATCGCTATCATACATCAGTCGCATCTCATGACAGAGTCGGCTCAGAACAGACTGCTTAAAATTCTGGAAGAACCTCCGGAGTATGCTGTTTTTATATTTTTGACCCAAAATTTGGAAGGTATGCTCGAGACACTTCAGTCGAGATGCCAAGTCCTCGGTTTCAACCTGGACGGTGAGTCAGAAACAGACGATTCACCAGAAATAACAGATAAGGCTGTTGATTTTATTCAAAGCATCGAGAATCGTGATATGGGTAGGATTCTGGAATTTGGTGCTTACGCGAAACAGGATAAGCAAAGATTTGTTATATTTTTAAATAGAGTTATAATTATATTGAGAGATTTGATGATTTTTAGGGAAACACAAAATAAACAATTGATTCATAAGGTTAATTTTTCTATACTTGAAGAGAGAGGACAATTGATGAAGTCATCTGGCAAATTATCACGAAAGCAGATGGTGGAACTCATTTTGACCATAGATCACGTGGAACAAAAAATAAAAAACAATATGAATTTTGATTTAACAGTAGACAACCTGCTGTTTCATTGCATAGAAGACTAGGAGGAAAGATGATCACTGTTGTTGGTGTGAGATTTAAGAAAGCGGGCAAAATCTACTACTTCGATCCAGGCGATGTGGCTGTTGAAAAAGACAATCATGTCATTGTGGAAACCGCTAGAGGCATAGAGTATGGTGAGTGTGTCATAGGTAAGAGGGATATTCCCGAGGACCAGATTGTAAGTCCGCTCAAGCCGGTACTTAGAGTATCGACTTCGGAAGACGATGCAAACCATCTTGCCAATAAAGAAAAGGCAAAAGAGGCTTTTTCAATTTGTATAGATAAGATCAAAACGCATGAATTAGATATGAAATTGATTGATGTCGAGTATACTTTTGATAATAATAAAGTGATTTTTTATTTTACAGCAGATGGTAGGATCGATTTCAGAGAACTCGTCAAAGATCTTGCCGCAATATTCAGAACTCGCATAGAGCTTAGACAAATCGGTGTCAGAGATGAATCGAAAATGGTCAAAGGCCTCGGCCCATGCGGTCGGGAAATATGTTGTGGCAGTTGGCTTGGAGACTTTGCACCTGTATCTATAAAAATGGCAAAAGATCAAAATTTATCACTTAATCCGGTTAAAATTTCAGGACTTTGCGGTAGATTGATGTGTTGCCTAAAATACGAATATGACACTTATGTTCAGATTCGTGTTGGGATGCCAAACAGAGGCGATAAAGTGAAGACACCAGATGGTCTTGCATATGTGGTGGATACCAATATATTGCTTGAGCAAGCTAAAGTAAGACACATTGTCAAAGAAAAACCTGAGGAACTCAGTGAGGATTTTGTTTCTTATCACAAAGATTTGATCAAAGTCGTTGAAGTCAACAGATATTCATCATCCAGTCCAAAACCTGCAGCAGATGCGGGTCCGGTGGATTTTGCCGAACTCAAAAAATTAGAGGATTAATAATGCAGACGTTTTGAACCTGATTTCAGTTTCAAAACGTCTTATTTTTGGAGAATATTATGAAAAATGAAATGGAATTGGTGCTGCCACATGAGCGTGTCGATGACTTGCAACTTAAAGGACTGAAAATCATTCAAGATCCCAAGGGCTTTTGCTTTGGTATAGACGCTGTCCTTCTCAGCAATTTCACCAAACTCAAATCAGGTGACACGGTAGTGGAATTTGGAACCGGAACGGGTATTATCCCAATTTTACTTTCGGGAAAAACCGAATTCAAAAAGATCTATGCATTTGAAGTACAAGAGCAAATGGCCGAAATGGCATCGAGAAGTGTACTTCTCAATGGGCTTGAGAAACGGATAGAAATAATCCACGCCAATTTGATCGATGCGATCGAATATGTTCCCTCAGGAACGGTAGATGTTGTCGTTTCCAACCCGCCATACATGTCAGGGAGTGGAGGTCTGAAAAATCCATCGGATCTGAAGGCGATTTCAAGGCATGAAGTGCTGTGTACCCTTGAAGATATTGTGGAAAAAGCAGCTAAATTGTTGAAATTTAGAGGAAAATTCTATTTAATCCACAGGCCGAATCGATTGGTGGATATATTTGTACTTTGTAGAAAATACAAGCTTGAACCCAAACGGATAAGAATGATTCAACCTTTTGTCCATAAAAGTCCGAATATTTGTCTGATACAATGCGTTAAAGGCGGTAACTCGGAACTACTTGTTGAGGAGCCTCTTATTGTTTATGAGCAAAATGGGATGTTCACAAAAGAAATCTATGAGATTTACGGAATGGAAAATATAACGGCGTTCACCAAAGAAAACGGGGAGGATTCATGATGTCCGGAAAATTGTATTTATGCGGAACACCAATTGGAAATCTCGAAGATATAACATTCAGAGTGCTTGAGACACTTAAATCCTGTGATGTGGTCTACGCAGAGGATACCAGACATTCCATCAGATTACTCAATCATTTTGGAATCAGTAAACCACTACACAGTTACCACGATCACAATCAAGAGCAAGCAGGAAATGAAATCATATCCAAAGTTCAAATGGGTGAAAAAGTTGCACTAGTAACCGATGCGGGAATGCCAGGAATATCTGATCCCGGAGAAAATCTGGTGGTCAAATGCATTGAATCCGATACGCCGTTTGAAATCATTCCTGGAGTCACAGCATTTTCGATGGCACTTGTAGGGTCGGGATTTTCTACAGGACAATTCGTATTTGAAGGATTCTTAAGTCGTGATAAAAGACAGAAGAGAAAACATATTGAGAGATTGAAATACGAGAGACGTACACTTCTATTTTACGAATCTCCTCATAGGCTCAAGGAGACTTTACGACTTTTATTTGAAGGTCTAGGAGACAGAAAGGCTGTGGTTGCAAGGGAACTTACGAAGAAATTCGAGACGTTCCAGCGTGGAAATTTGTCTGAATTGATGGAGTTTTATGATTCTGGGACTATAAAAGGTGAAATCGTCATTGTCCTTAAAGGCAGTGAAACTGATGCAGAACCTGTCGTTGATTTCTCTGAGATTCCGATCAAAGAGAGGTATGAGTCTTTAATGGAAGGCGGACTTGACAACAAAGAAGCAATGAAAGTAATTGCTAAAGAACGCAATATGAAAAAATCTGATGTTTACTCCTTGTTGTTGGAATAACAATCCATTTAAATGCATAAAAATCCCAGGCGACTTAAGCCTGGGATCAATTTTATAATTCTTTGATTTCATCCACACAAGATGGACAAATGTTTTTTCCTTTTACATTTTTTACGCCTTTAGCTTGACCGCAGAAAATGCATGCCGGCTCATATTTTTTAAGGATGATCGTTTCACCTTCAGTGAAAATCTCTAAAGCATCCTTTTCGCCAATCGCCAATGTTCTTCTCAGTTCGATAGGAATAACAACTCTTCCGAGTTCGTCAACCTTACGTACGATACCTGTCGATTTCATCTAAAAACCTCCTGTTCGCTATATTGATTTATAAGTGAATCATAATATAATAATTTCCAGTTGTCAACAAAATGTGGTAGAAATACACAGTTGATTAAGCTTGTGGTTTCTCTTCTCCGGTTTTCTCAACTTCAGAAACAACGTCTTTGAATTCCTTCACTTTATCACCGAAATATTTGTCGTAAAGTGCTTTTCCGATGGATACGGTATGCATAAATGAGGAAAGTCCTCCGACAAAGTTTTGATTCTCGTTAATGGTATCGGTCACAGACTCTGCTGTTTCAGCTATGTTGTCAACAGTACCTCTGAATGCCTGAACATCATGTGCGACCTCGTCAGTGATGGTTTCCAGATGTTTTGTGAGTAGTGGCACAACATCCATGGTGGCATCAATACTTTTACGGTTGCCATCGACAATCTGATTCACTTGTTTCATGACAAGCAAAGCGCGTCTAAGTATGAGCACCAGATAAATCAGTAGGGTAACCAGGCACCCCCAGAGTACGAATAATAGAAGATCCTTGAATGTGAAAATCATTTGACTGCCCATGAATGCCTCCCTTTAGAATATATTGTTAGTCACATTATACCCCAAAAAAGATTTTGTAACAAGTTTAGCGGACATTGAAGGCGCGGTCGTTGATTCTGATTTTATTTGCGTCGATATATAGTGAGGAATCATTGATATTCACAGCGAAATTTGGAATGGAGACAAAGATGTCATCGGTTTCAGAGTGTTTTGCTGCAGTGAATTCACCGAATCCAAGGTCGTCATATGACACAACATTGAGGTTTTCGTTGGATAAATCAAGTTCTGATTTCAGGTCGTGGTCAATGTAATAAAAAGCTTTTACATCTTCAAAAATGATTTCAACCGGGTCGACTTCATTGCGACTGCTGATAGCGACAGAAATTTTATCAAAGTCCATATCGATGTTCAGGGAGTTGATTTTTCCTTTGGCGAAAGCATCTAAAAACGGATGGACGTTATTAACCATAGGTCACCTCTTTCTTTTGAATTAAGCAAGTATATTAATATCACATTACCACCCTACGTGCAACAAGTTTTTTTATGTTGCATTAAATCAGGTGTTATGTTACAATTTCCCTAAATTATCGGATATAAAAGGTTATGATGGGAAGAGTACCTATGCTGGCATCTAAAGAGAGTCGACGATTGGTGGAAGTCGATGGTGATGGAGTAGGGAAGATGGTCCTTGAACCGCTATGCTGAATTGATTTAGGCATGGACGTTGGTGTACGTTATAACACAGTGCTGAGCACATCGAGGGCTGCATTTGCAGAACTAGGGTGGTACCGCGGAATTTACTTTCGTCCCTATTGTAGGGAGGGGAGTTTTTTGTTTTTTTGAGAAGAAAAGAATGAGGAGAGTGACTTATGAGTAAAGGAAAATATTATTTGACCACAGCGATTGCCTACACATCGAAAATCCCACATATCGGGAATGTATATGAAGCAATATTGTCGGATGCCCTTGTACGCTTCAAAAGAGAGCAAGGTTACGATACTTATTTCCTCACAGGAACTGACGAGCATGGACAAAAGATTGAACTTCAAGCTCTTGAGGCCGGTAAATCGCCACAAGAGCATGTGGATGAAATCGCGGGAGAGATCAAAAGAATTTGGGACCTGGTAGATGTGAGTTATGACCAGTTCATCCGCACGACAGATGAGGAGCACAAAAGAGTCGTTCAGAAGATTTTTAAGAAATTATACGAAAAAGGTGATATTTACAGAGGAAAATACGAGGGCTGGTATTGTACACCATGTGAATCATTTTGGACAGAAACACAGATCGTGGACGGAAACTGTCCGGACTGTGGACGTGGAGTATTAAAGGCGAGTGAAGAGGCGTATTTCCTCAAACTGTCCAAGTATCAGAAACAGCTTGAAGAACATATCGAGAAGAATCCTGAGTTCATCTGGCCGGAATCCAGAAAAAATGAGATGCTCAACAATTTCATCAAACCAGGTCTCCAGGACCTTTGTGTCTCGAGAACTTCATTTTCATGGGGAATACCTGTGGATTTTGACCCAGGTCACGTGGTATATGTTTGGCTTGACGCACTTTCAAACTACATCACCGCAATAGGATACGATCCCGATGGTTCATCTGAGCAGTTTAACAAGCTTTGGCCTGCTGATGTTCATGTGATTGGAAAAGATATCGTACGTTTTCACACGATTTATTGGCCAATTATTCTCATGGGTCTTGAGGTCGAACTTCCTAAACAGGTATTCGGACATCCTTGGCTATTGACAGGTAAGGATAAAATGAGCAAATCCAGAGGCAATGTCATTTACACTGACGACCTTGTGGAACTTTTCGGCGTGGACGCGGTACGTTATTATGTACTCAGAGAAATGCCATTCTCTTGGGATGGAACGATCACGTATGAGATGATGATCAACAGAATCAACTCGGACCTTGCCAATGTCCTTGGTAACCTCGTCAACAGAACTGTGGCTATGGTAAAAAAATACTTTGATGGAGTGATCGTTGCACCAACAGCTCCTGAAGCCATTGATGAGGAATTGATTTCACTTGCGCTTTCAACACCTAAAAAGGTGGAAGAGCGTATGGACGCATACAAGGTGGCAGATGCCCTGGACGAAATTTGGCAGCTTCTCCGCAGAAGCAACAAATATATCGATGAGACATTGCCATGGAATCTTGCGAAGAATCCTGATGACACTGAGAGACTTGGAACTGTTCTTTACAACCTTTTGGAAGCGATCAGGTTTTCCGGTGTGCTTCTTAAGGCATTCATTCCAAATACTGCTGCCAAGATCTTGGATCAAATTAATGCATCCGTAACTACATTGGAATCGCTCGGCACATTTGATGGAACAGTCATTGGCGATCCTGTGGGTACTGCTGAAGTCCTTTTTGCTAGAATGGACGAAGCAAAGAAAATGGTGGAGATTGATGCGGTAAAGGCGAAATATATCACAATGGAAGAAGAGCCCGAAGTGCTTGAGGTCAAACCCGAGGTCACTATTGATGATTTCTCAAAACTTGACCTTAAGGTAGCGACAGTCATTTCCGCAGAAAAGCATCCAAAAGCAGACAAGTTGTTGGTGCTCCAGCTTCAGGTCGGTCCAGAAAAAAGACAGGTTGTATCGGGTATTGCTGGTGCTTACAAACCGGAAGAACTCGTTGGTCAAAATGTCATTTTGGTTGCCAACTTAAAACCGGTTCAACTTCGAGGTATCGAGTCACAAGGCATGATTTTGGCCGCGACAAAGGATGATATTCTCAAACTGGTAACTGCTGATATAAAAAATGGAAGTCAAGTTTCTTAAATGAAACCCTGGATCTTTTCATAATGAGGAGATTTGGGGTTTTCCTCGTTCCTTATTTCTTTTTAGCTTGAAATAAGGCATAATAGGAGTGTAGGAGGTGACTCATGTTATTTGATTCACACGCGCATCTCGATGCGTCACAATTTGACCATGACCGTGAACTCGTCATAAAAAGAGCAAAATTAAATGGTGTTTCATATATACTCAACCCAGGTGCCGATTTTGAATCCAGTGTTAGAGCTGTCGAACTCGCAGAAGCCCATGATTTCATATATGCAGGTGTCGGAATCCATCCACATGATGCAGAAACTGTAGATACCATGATGCTCGAGTTGATCGAACAAATGGCAAAAAAAGAACGTGTAAAAGCCATTGGTGAAATCGGCCTCGATTATTATAGGGATTTATCACCAAGATCGGTCCAAAAAGAAGTCTTTATAGAGCAGATCAGAATTGCCAAAAGGCTTGATCTGCCAATAATCATTCACGACAGGGATGCGAATGCTGACGTCCTTCAGATTCTGAAAGAGGAAAAAGCTTTTGCCACTGGAGTACTGATGCATTGTTTTTCAGGAAGTCATGAACTTGCTACGCAGTATGTGAAACTGGGTGCCATGATATCTATTGCCGGTCCAGTCACTTATAAAAATGCTAGAAAGACGGTCGAAGTGGTGGAAACCATACCGCTGGATCGATTATTCATAGAAACGGATTCACCTTATTTATCCCCTGAACCTATGAGGGGCAAGCGCAATGAACCGATGTTCGTCAGACATACCTGCGAACGCATAGCAAATATTAAAAATATCAGTTATGAAACTGTTGCGGAAACCACGTTACTGAACGCAAAGCAGTTTTTTAGAATCAAATAGTGGAAACGAGAGGTTTATGGAACATATCAAAGAAACAATTGTGGTTGAGGGAAAAGACGATGAATCCGCAGTAAAAAAAGCGGTAGTCTGTGATGTGATCATCACTCATGGATACGGCATTCGCGCTTCAACTTGGCAGCGTATCGAAAAAGCGGCTGAAACCGTAGGAATCATTGTTTTGACCGATCCGGACTTTGCCGGTGAAAAAATCAGGGAAAGAATCGCAAACCGTGTAAAAAACTGCAAGCATGCTTTCATCAGCAAGAGTGATGCGATGATGGGAGATGACATAGGCGTTGAGAACGCCAGCCCGGAAGTGATCATCGATGCACTTTCAAAAGTGAAGACTATAAGACCATTCAGCATCCCTGTGTTCACCAAAAATGACTTGGTCAGGGATGGACTCAGTGGGGGTATAGGTGCAAGTGAATATCGAGCTATAGTTGGGAAAGAACTTGGAATCGGGTATTGCAATGCCAAACAATTCCTAAATAGACTCAATCATTATGGCATCACAAAAGAGGAATATAACCGCGTCATTGACGCCTTGTTTAAGGAGAAAGCATGATAGATAGATTGACATCGCCCAAAACGATAAAGTATATAATGGAAAAGTATAATTTTCAGTTCAGTAAAAGATTCGGTCAAAATTTCATCATCGATGAAAATGTCCTCGAAAGAATTGTGGATGGCGCTGGAATCACCAAAGAGGATTACATTCTTGAGATCGGACCAGGAATCGGAGTAATGACCAATGCCCTTTGTGAGGCATCTGGAAAAGTTGTTGCAGTTGAGATAGACCGCAGTTTGATACCGGTTCTGGATGAGACTGTTGGACATCACGATAATCTTACAATCATATGTGATGATATTTTGAAAGTAGACCTTAAAGAGTTGTTTGAGACTCATTTCAAGGAAAAATCACCAAAATTGGTAGCCAACCTTCCCTATTATGTGACGACGCCAATCATCATGAAATTTCTTGAGGAAAGAGTACCCGTCACCGATTTGGTCATCATGATCCAGAAAGAAGTTGCCGATAGAATCATGGCATCGCCTTCCACAAAGGACTACGGAGCACTTTCTGTAGCTGTACAATATTTTACTGAACCTTCCATTGTCACACGGGTTTCAAGAGGCTCATTTATGCCTTCTCCAAACGTGGATTCCACTGTAATCAGACTGAATGTCAGAAAAGCACCACCTGTTGAGCTGCTCGATGAAAAAACATTTTTTGCCACTGTTAAAGATGGCTTTGGAAAGCGAAGAAAAACATTGCTCAACGCATTGTCCGGAGGATTTCTAGGACTCGAGAAGGATGAGGCGAGAAGAGCACTTGCAGACGCTGAAATCGAAGAGAGAACTAGAGGTGAAGCTCTTGGGATGGAAGAATTTGCCCGACTCTCAAATGCGATTTTCAATATTAAGAAGGGACGATGAAATGAACAGGGTTTATGAGACTGAGCGCCTCAGGCTTGTAGTGGTTGATAGTACTTATGCATCTAGAATTCTTAAGTTTTATCAGGAGAACGAATCATTTTTAGAGCGATGGGAGCAGGTTAAACAACCTGATTTTTATACGATCAATCACCAGAGGCGAATACTCAATCTTGAGGAACAATTTTTTATGAAAGGTCAAATGGTTCGTTTTTGGATGTTTAAAAAAGAAGACGAATCAAATGATGAGCCAATCGGCAGTGTTTCACTTACGAATATCATAAGAGGTGTCTTTCAGTCCTGTTTTTTGGGGTATAAACTCGGAGAGAGATTTACAGGAGCAGGTTATATGACAGAAGCCATCTCAAAAGTTATGGAAGTCGCCTTTAATGAGATGGAGCTTCATCGAGTTGAAGCCAACATCATGCCAGTGAATACAAAGTCCATGAATGTAGTGAAGAGACTGGGCTTTGAAAATGAAGGACTTGCCCGGAAATATCTGAAAATCAATGGCAAATGGGAAGACCATTATCATATGGTCAAATTGAATGAATACATGATATAATAAATAATAATACACAGGGGGAACCTTATGGCATTAAGAATCATTACAGACAGTGCCTCTGATCTACCAAAAGAACTTGCGAAGAAGCACCAAATCGAAGTTTTGCCACTGATCGTCTATTTAAACGAAGTGGAATATCTGGATTCAGTGACTATTGAACCAAATGACATGTATGAAGCCATGATCAAAGGTGCTTCAGTTAAAACAGCACAAATTCCACTGAATCACTTTCTCGACTATTTTGAAAAATTCGCCAAAACAGGCGATGAATATATTTATTTGGCATTTTCGTCGGGGTTGTCCGGAACATATCAAACATCAGTACTCGCCTATGAAACGGTCAAGGAGGAATTTCCGGATTTCAAGATGACAATCATAGATACCAAATGTGTCTCACTCGGACTAGGAGTGATTGTCGTCGAAGCGGCAAAATTGGTTGAGACTGGGGAGTCCTATGATGAAGTGATGTCATATGTCAACCGTGCTATAGGTCAAATGAAACATGTTTTTTCTGTGGATGATCTGGACTATCTGTTGAGAGGTGGCAGGGTAAGTAAATCCCAGGCCATGATAGGCAATATACTCAACATCAAGCCGATTCTCCATGTGGTGGATGGTTTTTTGGTGCCTTTTGACAAAGCGAAGGGTAAAAAGAAGCTTTTAGCCAAATTGTATGAATATATTGAAGCCAACGGAAGTGGACTTGACAATCAATTGGTGGGGATCGCCCATACTTTGAATGAAGAAGAAGCGACTGAGGTGAAAAACCATTTTGAGACTGTATATGGAACAAGAAATTTTATCATCAACACTTTGGGGTGTGCGGTAGGGGCTCATTGCGGTCCCGGCATGATCACTATTTTTTTCAAAAATGAATTTTGATGTTGTGCAGCTAACTTTAAACGAGATAGTACTGGATGGTGAGCGATTGTGAAGATTATTGAAACGAAGCAACTTAAAGATGGTATGATTTTAGGCGAATCCATTATTGATTCAAGTGGTGTCGTCGAACTCCTCAGCAAAGGCACTCAATTGACACAAAGACATATAGAACTGATTTCCAATCTGGGTTTTACCGAAGTCAAAGTACTGGAACATGAAAATGAAGCAATTGAAGATGTTGCACTGGATGTCCACGCCTTTAAAGAGAACGCATCTAAAAATGGTGATGCGTTTGACTTGATGAAGCTTTTGAATGATCTTGACGAAATTGATAATCATGTTTATGAGCCAACTGAAAGAAGTGTCGTCAATCGCAATATGGAAGTCCATGTCCTTACGGGAGAAGGTAATATCCCGATCGATGTGAAACATCAGAAAATGATTGATGATACCAAGGAAGTATTCAGAAACATCAGAGAAACTGGTGAACTAGATCTCGAACGGATCAAGAACAATGTTGAAGAAGCCTTACCAGACATGATCAGGAACAATGATGTCCTCATGAGACTCAATCAACTCAAGGAATCAGATGATTATACCTTCCAGCACTCTTTAAGGGTTTCAATACTCGCCACAATGGTTGGAAAATGGCTCGGTTATTCTCAAGAGGAACTTATTGAACTCGGTGAAGCCGGTCTGTTATATGATATCGGTAAAATGAATATCCCTGAATTTATAGTCAAAAAAGATGAAAATGTCAATGCAGAGGAATTTGAACTCATCAAAAAACACGCTCAGTTCGGTTATAGTATTTTGCTTAAGACAAAAGGTGTTTCTTCCAATATAAAATACGCAGCTCTTCATCACCATGAGAGAATGGATGGTTCGGGATACCCGCTTCGCTTAAGAGAAAATCAAATACATGACTTTGCTAAAATCATAATGGTTTGTGACGTGTTTGATGCCATGATCACTGATCGTCCTTATAGAAAAGGCGTCTCGCCTCTGCTTGCGGCGGATCATCTTTCATGGTCGAGCGGAAAACTTTTCGATGCGGAAGTGTGC
>JAWSUW010000060.1:0-19733 GCA_033549245.1 Bacillota bacterium
GCTTTTGAATCCCTGCAACAATTGAAATTAAAGAGACAGAGAAGGTGTGTCTGAAATAACTTGTAAACTCACGCTAGCAATATCATTCTTAGTGACAGCCTTTTGCTTTAGTAGTTCCAGCTTTTTTCGCAGTGCCTTCTTTGTTGTTTTGTGTGCCTTTGGAGACAAGACATCCTGCTCCATTAAAATGGTATTTACCGTACTTGGAGAGATGAAAATGTCTTCGTATTCAGCTAGAATTTCTGTGAAATGTGCAAAATTTGCATCTGGATACTTGGAGTTATAGAGTCCTAAAACCATAGATTTAGTATCATATGATAAGGCGTGGATCGGTTTCTTACCGCGATTGCCGTGAATAAAGAAAGCCTTTCCCTTTGATTTGTATCCTTTTATCAGTCGGTTTACTGTTCTTATCTCGCAACCTATCTTAAGTGCAGCTGTCTTCTTATTACCGTCGGTTTCCACCAGTTTTTTTATGATTTCATATTTTTGATCTTCATTCATTCGCAGTTCAACCTTTTTCATTTTATTTACCTCGATGTTTTTTTCATTGAGGCATTATTATATCATAATATCTTTTGGGACATAATCACGTGTGATTACTTAGGACATTATCACATGTGAATCATAGTAATGGGTGTTACAAGTAACTTTGTCTGTTCTTTTTATTAAATTACGATTATAATAATCATTGAAAGATATTTAGATTAGCTAAATAATATGGAGGTATTATTGTGATTGCCAAGTTCGTAAAATACTACAAACCCCATCGGTTTCTATTCGTGATGGACCTCATCGTCGCTTTTTCCATGGCAGGCATAGATCTTCTTTTTCCTATGTTCTCCAGAACATTTATCAACGACCTCATCCCAAACAAGCAAATGGACCTCATCATACTTTATTCTGCCATAGTTTTAGGTCTTTATATTCTAAAAATCGCCTTCAATTATTTCGTGGGCTATTGGGGACATGTGCTGGGCTCACGCATCGAATTTGATATGCGCCGCGACTTGTTCACACATATGCAAAGGCTGGAATTTTCTTTTTTTGACAACAACAAAACTGGACAATTGATGAACAGGTTAACAGGAGACCTCAACGAGGTCACTGAACTCGCTCACCACGGTCCTGAGGATTTGTTCATTTCCACCGTCATGCTGATTGGAAGTTTCTTTTTGCTATTCAACATCAACTGGGCTTTGACGCTGATTGTGTTCTTTTTCGTATTTCTGACTATTGTATTCTCTATCAGAATGAGAAAATCCATGATGAAGACCTTCAGAAATGTACGTACCAAGCAAGCGGATATCAACGCGCAACTCGAGAGCAGCCTCTCAGGTATACGCTTATCCAAGTCATTTGCAAATGAATCTTTTGAAATTGAGAAGTTTCACGTCACCAACGATGCGCATCTACACTCCAAAAAAGACGCATTCAAGGCAATAGCCTACTATACTTCAGGCAATAGTTTCTTCATAGACATGATGACACTTTCATCTATGGTCGCAGGTGGTATTTTTGTCTATATGGATTATATCAACTATGGCGATTTGGTGGCTTTCCTACTTTTTATAGCATTTTTTACAAA
This sequence comes from Bacillota bacterium, assembly GCA_033549245.1. GTDB lineage: Bacteria > Bacillota > Clostridia > Peptostreptococcales > Acidaminobacteraceae > Fusibacter_D. The sequence goes on from JAWSUW010000060.1 coordinate 1,589, forward strand.
GCCTATCCGCGCTCTCATTCAGCTTACACAGCAATTCCAATCAGGAATGGCAGGATTTGAACGTTTTCTTGAAGTAATGGCAGTTCAGCCAGTCATCAAGGATGCTCCAGATGCAATACCACTTGAAAACATCGTCGGAGACATTGAATTTAAAAATGTCCGATTTGCTTATGAAAAAGATTCACAAGTTGTTCTCGACCATTTCAATCTTAAAATTCCTGCAGGAAAAACAATGGCACTCGTTGGTCCATCCGGGGTCGGAAAAACGACGATCACACAGTTGATTCCAAGATTTTATGATGTGAACGAAGGTCAGGTCACTATCGACAACCAGGATGTCAGCAAAATCACTTTAAATACACTACGCGGACAAATCGGAATTGTTCAGCAAGATGTTTTTCTATTTTATGGCACGATCAAAGACAATATCGCTTATGGCAGACCTGGTGCAACAAATGAGGAAATCATCGAAGCCGCCAAAAAAGCCAATATCCACAATTTCATTCTAAGTCTCGACGAAGGCTATGATGCTCTTGTCGGTGAACGCGGTGTAAAACTCTCAGGCGGTCAAAAGCAAAGAATAGCCATCGCAAGAGTTTTCCTGAAAAATCCACCGATCTTGATCTTGGATGAAGCGACTTCCGCACTGGATAATGAAAATGAACTCGCCATCCAGAACTCCATTGAGATTTTGGCCAAAGGACGCACGACCCTCATTATCGCACATCGACTATCAACCATCAAAAATGCTGATGAAATTCTCGTCATGACCGATCAAGGGATAGCGGAGCGTGGTTCACACGAACAACTATTAAGTATCGATGGATTGTACAGCAAGCTCTATCACGCGCAGTTTAAAGGGTACATCCCCGACGAATCACGGGAAAACAACAACAATTAATCACATCAAGGGATTGAGCATAGTTTTAAATGCTTGATCCCTTGTTTGAATTTTTGGGTAGATATCAACATGGAAAGGAGTGATTGCAATGAAAAAAGTATTATTAGACCATCAATTCAAGTTGGAACTCAACATTCGTACAAAAGAAACTCATAAAGGTGATTATGGAAAAGTACTGATTGTAGCTGGATCAAAAACCATGGCTGGTGCGGCAATGCTATCCACACTGGCAGCTTATAAAGCAGGTTCCGGAATTGTTAAAGTGTTCACTGAAGCTGGCAATGAGGCACCTATTTTCTCTTTTGTACCTGAGGCTATTGTCTCGACATACAAAAAAGATATAAGTCAATTCGAGTTCGAAAAAAGTAACATCACTGCTGATCTAGAGTGGGCCGACGCCATACTCATCGGTCCCGGTATGGGCACTGACGACTATGCTGTCAAGTTATTCGAACACATCCTTGATACAGCACATGTTCCACTGGTCATTGATGCAGATGGACTCAATATACTTTCTAAAAATCTCGATCTGATAAAATCATACGATGCACCAATCATCATAACACCTCACATCGGAGAAATGAGCCGCCTCATCAAGAGGAATGAAAAAGAAATTCTTGAAAACCGCGATGCCCTTGCAATTTTATTTTCAAAGGAAAATAATGTGACTACTGTCCTCAAGAGCGATCGTACCACAGTGGCTGACAAAGACACGGTTTATATCAACAAGCTAGGAAACCCCGGAATGGCAACCGCAGGAAGCGGTGATGTACTGGCGGGAGTCATTGTATCACTTCTCGGCCAAGGTTACTCTGCGGAAAAAGCTGCTGCTTTTAGTGTCTTTATTCATAGCAAAGCTGGTGATTTGGCAAAAGAAATTTACGGTGAGCATAGCCTATTGGCAAGAAATATTATTGAAGCTATACACAAAGCTATTTTATGATAAACTCATATTATAGAGAGGTGGATCATGTACAATTACAAACAATTGCTTGCATTTGTGACCGTAGTAGACGAAGGTGGTTTTACTCCAGCTGCCAATAAACTTTTCATCACACAGCCTGCTGTCAGTTGGCAGATTAAATCAATGGAAAAAGCACTCGATGTTCTGCTGATTGAACGCAGCGAACGTGAGGTCCAATTGACTCCAGCAGGAGAAATATTATATCGCAACGCAAAAATTATAATCGATCAATATCATGTTCTAAATGAAGATATGGACAGATACAGAAATAATGAAAGTGGTAATGTTCGTATCGCAGCCAGTACAATTCCTGGAGAATATCTACTTTCCAGTCTTATCAAAAATTTCAGACAGACTCACTCTGATATCAATACAAAAGTTTATATATCAGATTCCAAGGAAGTGGTCGAAAAAGTGATCAGCGGCTCAGTTTGTTTCGGTATAACCGGGTTCAAGCCTGATCACCCTGATCTTGAAATCGAACCCTTTGTAGAGGAACGTTTAAAACTCGTGTGTTCCATGGATTATCCGGTACAAAGGTTGAAAGACTTAAGCGCCATAGTAAAAGAGCCTATTATCATGAGAGAAGAAGGTTCGGGCACGAAGGCCGTCACACTGGATTATCTCAAGAAAAACGGGTTTTCCATGAGTCGAAACCATAAAAATATGGTTTTTGGTTCTACCAAATCAAGCCTTTCTGCGATCGAATCCGGTCTAGGGATCGGTTGGCTATCGGAATATGCGATTTCTGACTCGCTTAAGTTGAATCACATCAAAACAATTGATGATGCCTATGATATTCCACGTCAACTTTATATTATCACCTATAAAAAAAGAACGCTCAGCAAAGGTGCTGTAACGTTCAGATCATACATCAGCAAGAACTCAAAGCGCTAGCGTCTTGAGTTCTTTTTATTAAGATTTTCTTTTCTTCAAAACCCTTGATACTCTTCCTTCTGTCCCAAGAGAAATCCTTTTGTAGTTGGGCAGATGAAGCTTTAAACTAAGTAGTGCACCAAATATACTGATTAATATCGGACCGGTTCCAAGATCGAAAAAAACTGTGAATCCGATGATATAGATGGTCAGTGCCAATGTTCCAATGATAATATAATCAGAGACAATAGCTGCAATCGTTACAATCAACATGCCTAGAAGTCCAATCCAAATATTTAGCCCCAGAAGGATCCCAGCCATCGACGCGGTTCCTTTGCCCCCTTTAAAGTTCATATAAAACGGAAATACGTGACCGAGGATCACACTGTAGCCATTCGGGTAAAGCAATAGTGCTCCATCCGAATCAAATCCCACATTGAAAATCGCTTTCACAAGTAAAATGGACACAATACCTTTCAACATGTCAATCAACAGTACTGCAAAACCAAATTTCTTGCCTAGGGATTCTACTGCATTGGACGCCCCGGCATTCCCATGCCCCATGGTCCTTATATCCACTTTTTTAATAGTTTTTCCAAGCAAATATGCAGCTTGAATATTCCCAAACAAATACCCCAATATGATTACAATTATATAATCCCTCATACATTCTCCTACTGATTGATTTAGTATAATTCTAATCTTTATGGCGGCTCATTTCAATACCATTCTCTTACAATATCGCAAATAAGACTTTTGTCACTTTCATATTTTGACTCTGTGTAATATAATGAAATTCAATAATCATTGATTTTTATCATAAGGAGTAACATGAAACTATATCATCTTGACCAATTTGGTGCAGAACTCAGAAAGATAAGAATGGACTGCAATTTGTCACAGTCTGACGTATACAAAGCCATCGGTGTCAGCGAGGATACTCTCAGACGCATTGAACATGGCCTTGTTATTCCGCGTCTTGATACACTTGAGTATCTGTCTGCTCTTTACAAATTGGATATTGGCACCCTGTTTTTGAAATCAAGATTGGGACATCATTATGTCCATGGTGATATTGCAGAAACACTTAACACGATGATCTATAATAACGAGTTTAAAGAACTTGAACAGATCATAACGGCCATAGGACAAACAGTTGAGAGTGAAAATGATCGACCTACAGATCAGCTTTTTTTAAACAAATTGCTTCAGTTCAAATCACTAGTCGAGATCATCAGAGAATTCAACACCAGACCGAGCACTGCAATAGAAAACGATCCTCTCTCAAAAAAAATAATTACTGCTTTATGTCTTACAATCAGAGACTTTGACATATGCTATTTAGATTCATACATTTTAAATTTTATAGAACTAAGATTATTGATTATCTATTGTGTGATTCTCAGAATAAATAATCATTTCAATGAAGCTCTTGAAGTTTTAGACGTATTATTGAAGAAGACCACATTGAAATTTGAATATGAAAGAAATTACTTGGACCTTCTGTTTAAAATTCATTTCAATATTGCGTATTGTTACCACCGACAAGATATGCACGAAGAGGTTATCAAAGCTAGTGACAACGCTCTAAAATTAAGTCAGACCATGGGCGATTACTCCCTTATGCATGCGTTTTTATTTCGAAAGTCTGTAGCACTCTTCCATTTGAATAGACTTTCAGAGTCTGCAGAGATTATTAAAGACTGCATCGTTATGTTAAAAATCATGGGGAATATAAGTTTGGCTGAACAATACAAAAAAGTTTTTAATGATATGTATTTTCCAATAGATTAAAAAATGAGACCATTCAATTATTGAAGGTCTCATTTTTCATGCTAGTTTATCATAAATTCAAATTGCATACGCATTATTTTGAACATATGCTTCAATTTTGCACATTAAATCCAATAAATGAGTGTCAAGTGAACGCTTGGGGAATTTTATTATGATTTGCTTAGCACTTAATAAATAGTCAACTGCCGCTTGTCGATCTATACTGAAATAGTGTACACCTAACAGATATAGTACATCGACTTTTTTCACTAACAAGTCTTGCCTATAAGAAGCATTCCCATCAATCAATTTCTTCAATAAATTATTTTGAAATACTTCCATTGCCGAATGTAAATAGTCCACATTATTGCTGAGAGTATACATTCTCTGGTAAGCAAAAAGTTGGTAGCCTTTTTCCCAACAAAATACTTTCTGATCCGCTTCAGAAAAATATTGATTATTATTTGAGAGAAAATCATGTGATTTCATATTTTCCTCCATTTTGAACGGTCAATCATTATTTAAAAGAAACGATCATTCATTTATTGGATACTTAAATTGGATAACCTACACTTTGGATAAATAATCCTGGAATATCTTCCTCACCTGCTCTTAAATCCACTTGAGTGTTTTGAGTCGCCAACAAAAACATGGAAATGACAAATGCAACTAGGACCAAACTTGTTCTTTTAATTAATTTTTTCATACCTACACCACCTTTTAAATTTTCTATCTTTATATTATAATATAAGCATCGAAACGTAACCACTTACGGATAAGGGGTATTTATGAAATTATATCAACTTGATAAGTTTGGAGAGGATATTAGAACATTAAGACAAGAATCTAATTTATCACAAGCTGATGTGTACAATTTAATAGGAATAAGTCAAGATACCTTAAGACGAATCGAAAATGGTTATACCATACCAAAATTTGAAACTTTAGAATATCTATCCTTACTCTATAAAACTGATATAGTATCACTATTAAGCAAAACTCGAATAGGTCATCATTATGCACATGGTAATATCGCTCAAACATTAAATGATATGATATTGAATAATGATTTTAACCATTTAGATCGGGCAATTAATTTTATTAATGAAACAATTGCAAATGACAAGGAACTCCCAACAGATCACATGTTACTTAGCAAGCTTTTTCAGTTTAAAGTACTTGTAGAAATTATTCATGAATATAAGCATGAATTATTTGATTCAAAACATACTTCTGAAATAGAAAAAAAAATCCTAGATTCAGTCGCTTTAACAATAAATAAATTTGATTTGAATTATCTTGAAATTTATCAACTTGATTTTATTGAAATTCGTTTATTGATCATATACTGTGAGATATTACGGCTCAACAATCAATATCAAGGTGCTTTAGACATTTTAGCGATCTTACTTGAGAAGACATCTATAAAATTGAAATATGACGACAATTATTTGGATCTTTTGTTCAAAATATATTTTAATATCTCATACTGTCACCACCGAAATGACGATCATCAAAACGTAGTCAGCAGCTGTGACAAAGGTCTCCAAATTTGTATTGAACATTCCGACTACTCACTGATGCACGCATTCTTATTCAGAAAAGCTGTTGCACTATTTAACCTCGGTGAGAAAGACCAATCAGAACAACTCATCAAACAATGCATCACCATTTTAAAAATCATTGGAAACGAACAGCTTGCAGTACAATACAAGAAAATATTTGATAAGATGTATTTTTCTGTTGAGGAATAAGATTCATTTTATGGAGATTATTCACCAAAAAAAGCCGATTGATGAGAATCTCCAGTGACATCATTAAATGTCAGCTGAGACGCTAATAAGTTTCCTTCGGAAACTTAACTACGCGAAAAATAAGAGATAAAATAAGAGCTCTACCAGCTTTTATTTCATCTCTTATTTTTAAGATTTCTATCTATAGACATCTCTACATCCTACTTCTCTGCTTGAATCAATTCGATGAAAATTTCTCCGTATTTCTCTTGTTTTGCTTTTCCCACACCTGAAACGTCAAGAAATGCATCAAGTGTCGTTGGCTTTTTTGCTGCCATATCTCTAAGTGCGGCATCTGTAAATATGATATAAGCCGGAACACGAGCCTTTGCGGCCATCTCGCTTCTGAGTGCCTTGAGTTTCCCGAAAAGTGAATGATCCTCCACTTGATCCGATGCTTTTGCTTTGCGCTTCTTACTCGTCTGCTTCTCTTTGACAACCTCTTTTGGAAGCTTCATGAATACTGGCTCCATAGATTTAATCACTTCTCCTGAGCGGCTTGAAAGCTGAATGACAGGGTACTGGTCATCTGATACTGACAGGTAATCCTGGTCCACTAGAAAGTCGATGATTTTATGGATTCTTCGTGATGACACATCAGGCATGATGCCAAACGTTGAAAGTGTGGAAAGTTGCATACGAGAAATTTTTTCGCTATTGTTCCCGCGGAGTATGTCTGAGATCATGAGTTTTCCAAAACTGCGATTCATTTGTCTGAGTCTATACACACAAGATACTATCTTTTGTGCTTCAAGAGTGATGTCCACTGTTTCAAAGGTCGTATTGCAGCTGGAGCAATTGCCACAAAAAGTTTGAGTTTTCTCACCAAAATAGTTCAGTATGAACTCCCTCAGGCAGTCTGTCGTCGTGCTGTAAAAAGTCATTCTCTTCAAACGTTCGAAATCTTTTTCTTTGATGCTGGCTCGGACAGCTGGTGATATTTCAGGATTCATGTCCGATTGCTCAATCATGAATCGATTTATTCTGACATCTTGCCCACTATATAAAAGCAAACACTCGGCCGGTTCGCCATCTCGCCCTGCCCTACCGGCTTCCTGGTAATAGTTTTCTATACTTTTAGGCATATTGTAGTGAACGACGTATGAAACGTTTGATTTATCTATACCCATACCGAATGCATTTGTAGCCACAATAATTTTCATGCGGTCGTAAATGAAGTCATCTTGATTGTCGTGACGTTCACTATCCGATAACCCGGCATGGTATCTCGTCGCTTTGAATCCAGCCGATTTCAATTTTTCTGAGACATCCTCCACAGATTTTCTGGTCGCACAATATATGATTCCGCTTGCTTCTTTGTTCTTTTTTACGAATTCAAGTAATGTTTTAAATTTATTTTCTGGTTTCACAACATTGAAAGTCAAGTTTTCACGATTGAATCCTGTAACGGTCCGATGAGGATCATGAAGATTCAATAAATCTGCAATATCATTGCTGACTTCAATCGTAGCTGTGGCCGTAAAAGCGGCGACAACTGGTCTCCGAGGCAACTGCTCGATAAAATTGCTGATTCTCACATAACTTGGTCTAAAATCCTGTCCCCACTGGGATACACAGTGTGCCTCGTCAATAGCAACAAGATCAATTTCAAGCCTAGCTATCAGTGAGGTAAAATCTTCTGTAAAAAGACGTTCTGGAGCAATGTAAATGATTTTGTACATACCTGCAGCGGCACTTTTAAAAACTTCGCGATACTCAGAAGCTGTGAGTGAACTGTTGATAAAAACTGCATCCACTCCCGCTTGGTTGAGAGCAGCAACTTGATCTTTCATAAGGGAAATCAGTGGTGATATGACAAGCGTCGTACCTTCGAAAATCAGTGCTGGCACCTGATAACACGCTGATTTTCCAGCGCCTGTAGGCATGATTCCGAGTACATCGCGTCCGTTCAATATGTGTTCTATGATTTCTTCCTGACCACGTCTGAACTGATCGTGTCCAAAGAATTGTTTCAGTATTTCTATAGCTCTGTTGTCCATTGGCCATCCTTTCTTATACCCATTAAGAATAAGCATTTCTGGCAAATAAGTCAAGGTTGGGCACTTCAGAAATTACGAAAAAACATTTGACGTCTATGCAAATCTGTGTTAAAGTCATTTACAATATATAAAAAATTGAATAAACAAAACAATGCGTTAAAGGGGTGCGATGTGTCAAGAGTAATTCGGGAAACCGTATGAAAGGGGCAGTCGCCGAAATACGAACAGTATTGGGGGTATATTTAAGAGATATATCCTTGTCACAGGAAGATTGCCCGATTTTCCAGTGGAGCACTTTCTCGCGTTGGGGCAAAAGGAAGCTGTATGTCCAAATATAGTCATGAGCCTTTTGCTCATGGCTATTTTTTGTATCCAAAATTTGACATATGGAGGTCAGAACATGCGAACAACCGTCCAAAAATACGGCGGCTCATCAGTGGAAACAATTGAAAAAATGCGGTTAATCGCAGATAAGGTCATCAAAGAAAAAGAAAGGGACACCAGGCTTGTGGTCGTCGTCTCTGCTATGGGAAAAACGACCAATCAATTGATCGACATTGCAAGGCAGGCGTCCAGTGCTCCCTCAAAACGAGAACTTGACATGCTCATGTCAACTGGAGAGCAAGTATCTATCGCACTCCTCACTATGATTCTAAATGAGAAAGGATATCCAGCCATCGCACTTACAGGTGCACAGGCGGGCATCAAAACCGGCGGAATTCATACGAAGAATAAAATTCTTGATATTGATATCGATAAAGTGAAAACACACCTGGATAATGATAAAATAGTAGTGGTAGCAGGATTCCAAGGTTTCAATGAAGATGGTGACATCACTACTCTTGGAAGAGGTGGCAGCGACACAACCGCTGTGGCACTTGCGGCCAAGTTGGAGTGCACATGTGAAATTTATACAGATGTGGATGGCATTTATAGCGTTGATCCAAGGCTTTACAAAAATGCAAAGAAACTGGATCATATCAGTTATGAAGAAATGAAAGAGATGGCAAGTCTGGGGGCGAAAGTCATGGAAACCAGATCTGTTGAAATAGGACACCGATTTGGAGTTCCTATCTATGTGGCTTCAAGCCTCGGCAATATGCCGGGAACTTATATAAAGGAGTATGACGATACTATGGAACAACGCAGCATAACCGGATTATCCATCAGCGAAAACGTGTTGATGATCACACTCAATCACGTCCCCTATTCATCGGCGAACATCGCTCATGTCTTCACCAGACTGGCCAAAGCAGAAGTGCTCGTAGACATGATCAGTCAAACATCTCCAGTGGAAGGATATGCCAATATCTCATTCACCACAATGGTGGATGATAAAACTGCCGTCGATGAAATATTGAATGAACTTAAGGCGAAATTTCCTGAAGTTGAGGTTCAAGAAGAAGACGCCATTTCAAAAGTCTCAGTCGTTGGAATGGGCATGCGGACACAATCGGGTGTCGCGGCCAAAATCTTCGAACTGTTTGCAGATAATGGTATAGACTTTAAGCAAGTCACCACATCTGAAATCAGCATTTCTTATACGATTGACTCTAAATACAAACAAAAGACGATTGAAGTCATCACAAACGCATTCGATTTATAGGAGGCACTTCACATGTTGAAATTCGAAAAATATCATGGTACTGGCAACGACTTCATCATTTTTGAAAATTCTAAGGGTTTTGATCCCACCAAACTCGCACAAAACGTCTGCAACAGGCATTTCGGAATAGGGTCCGATGGAATGATGCTCGTGGAACGCTCAGATATCGCCGACGTAAAGATGGTTTTCTATAACGCTGATGGCAGTATTGCACCTATGTGTGGAAATGGCGTCAGATGTTTTGCCAAATACGTACACGATCATAATATTGTAGATGGTAAGGAATTCAATGTGGAGACACTGGCGGGAATCATGAAAGTGAAACTCCAAAGTGATGAAAAGCAAATCACTCAAGTCACCATAAATCTTGGATATCCGAATTTTGATAATGTGGCCGGTGAAGTGACACTAGAGGTCGATGAAACACCATTCGATCTAAGCACTTTGACCATGGGTACACTGCACAGCGTAATCTTCACAAAAAATCTTGATGCTCTTGATATTGATAAGTACGGTAAAGCTATCGAAAGTCATAGTTTGTTTCCTCTAAAGATCAATGTCAATTTTGTTGAAGTGATTGATGCCAGCAATATCAAAGTCAGCACTTTTGAACGTGGTGTAGGCAGAACACTTTCATGCGGAACAGGATCTGTAGCTTCTGCATTCGTTTCTAATTTGAAAGGTTTCACAGGTAAAAAAATCAATGTACATGTCCCTGGAGGCACTTTGATCATTGAGGCCAAAGATGAAGGCATGTTCATGACAGGACCTGCAGAACTCATCTGCAAAGGCGAATACAATTACAAGGAAGGTTTATGATATGAATAAGGTCAATATTGCCATAGTCGGCGCAACAGGAATGGTTGGAACAACATTTATCAAAGTACTGGAAGAAAGACAATTTCCCATTAACACTATATATTTCTTTGCTTCCGCAAAATCTAAAGGACAGAAAATTAATTTCATGGGTTCTGAGTATGAGATAGAGGAGCTGACAGAAGATGTTTTTGATAGAGATATTGATATTGCATTATTTTCAGCCGGTGGAGACATCAGCAAAAAATTCGCACCCATCGCAAAAGCCAAAGGCGTTGTAGTTGTCGACAACTCAAGCGTTTGGAGAATGGATCCTGATGTGCCTCTTGTGGTTCCGGAAGTCAATGCCTCTGATGTCAATAATCATAATGGCATCATTGCAAATCCAAATTGCAGCACAATTCAGTGCGTTGTCCCCTTAAAAGTTTTGGATGATGCCTATAAGATCAAGCGAATCGTATACTCAACTTATCAAGCTGTTTCAGGATCAGGAATGAAAGGCATCAGAGATTTGGAACAAGGACTCTTAGGAAATCCTCCAACAAATTATCCTCATCCAATAGCGAACAATTGTCTCCCACATATTGATGTGTTCTTGGACAACGGCTACACAAAGGAAGAGATAAAAATGATCGATGAGACCAGAAAGATACTAGGTAATCCTACTCTGAAAGTAACCGCCACCGCCGTAAGGGTTCCGGTGATGAATGCTCATAGTGTTTCTATCAATGTGGAGTTCGAAAATGCATTTGATCTTGATGAAGCCATTGATAAGCTTTCGAACAGTCCTGGAATCATAGTCATGAACAATAGCCCAGCATACGATTATCCTATGCCAATCACTGCATCGGGAACAGATGAGGTTTATGTAGGAAGAATCAGAAGAGACACAAGTCTCGAACACGGCCTGAATCTTTGGGTCGTTGCCGACAATATTCGAAAAGGTGCTGCGACCAATACGGTTCAAATCGCTGAATTATTACTGCAAAGCAGGTGATTGTATGAGTTTATTTACAGGTTCTGGGGTCGCCATTGTGACCCCTTTTGAGAATAGTCAAATCAACTATCACGAACTTGAGCGTCTTATTAATTGGCATGTGTCCAATCAAACCGATGCCCTCATCGTTTGTGGTACCACTGGTGAATCAGCGACCCTTTCTAGTGAAGAAAAAAAATCCCTCATCTCTTTTGCTGTTGAAAAGAGTGCAGGAAGAATTCCTGTCATCGCAGGTACTGGTTGCAACAATACCGCAGATACTGTTGAACTCAGCATTTATGCCGAAGAGGTCGGTGTCGATGGACTTTTGGTTGTAACGCCTTACTACAATAAATCCACTCAAAAGGGATTGATTGCCCATTACACAACCATCGCAGATGCCGTTAATATTCCCCTCATTTTATACAATGTTCCAGGGAGAACAGCTGTGAATATAGCCCCAGAAACCGTAGCCACCTTATCTGGGCATAAAAATATCATCGCCATAAAAGAAGCCAGTGGCGATATCGGTCAAATCGCAAAGATCGTAAGACTTTGTCCGAAATCATTTGGCATATATTCAGGTAATGATGACCAGATCATTCCAGTGCTCTCACTTGGCGGAATCGGTGTGATATCCGTTGTCGCAAATATATTGCCAAAAGAGACACATGAAATGGTCAGTCTCTACTTGGACGGACAGAATCAGGATGCGCTCGCACTTCAACTAAAGCTATTAAATTTTATCAACGCTCTTTTCATAGAAGTCAATCCTATTCCAGTGAAGACTGCAATGAACCTCATGGGAATGAATGCCGGTGAATTGAGATTGCCTCTAACTGAAATGGAAGAGCATACAAAACAGGTCCTCATAAGAGAGATGAAAGCTTTAGGATTACTATCAGTCAACCATTAAGGAGGTCTTTTGTGAACCAAATCAGAACTGCTGTATATGGCGTCAATGGCAAAATGGGCCAATTGCTCAGCAAACACATCACTTTATCAGAAGATTTCGAAATGATTTTCGGTGTGGATAAAGATCCAGGGAAGATCAATAATGATTTTCCTGTCTACAAGGATCCCTTTGAATACGAGGGCACCCTAGATCTCATCATTGACTTCTCGCATTCCTCCAATTTGGAGAAACTACTCGAATATGCTACCGCGAAATCTGTTCCAACTGTCATTGCCACAACCGGTCTTGATGAGAAACATGTCTCAATGATCAAAGATGCATCAAAAGTAATTCCTATACTCTATTCTCCCAATATGTCACTTGGTGTGAATATCATGAACAGCATCTTAAAACATTATTCAAAAATTCTAAGTGATGGATTTGATATTGAAATCATTGAAAAACATCACAACAAAAAAATTGATGCACCAAGCGGTACAGCTTATCTTCTTGCAAATACAATAAATAAAGCACTCGACGAACAGATGACATTGACTTATGGCAGACATGGTTCAGAATGTCCAAGAATACCTGAGGAAATTGGAATCCATACCATAAGGGGAGGATCTATTTCTGGTGAGCACACTGTGATTTTTGCTGGTGATCAAGAGATTATTGAAATCAAACATACTGCCCTATCAAAAGATCTTTTCGCTCACGATGCACTTCGTGCAAGTAGAATTTTTATTGATAAGCAGATCGGATATTATACTATGGCGGATATATTTAGTTTATAACTCACACTTGAAAGGAGTAATCAATGAACCAGGAAAACTTGACAGATGCTTATGCCATCGCCCGTTTTATAAAGGAAGCACAGAAAGTGACTCCAGTTAAACTTTATTTGAAAGGAGATCTGGACAATATCGATTTTACCGGACTTAAGGTCTTTGGAGAGGGCAATTCACGAACTGTATTCGGTGAGATTCTCCTAATCAATCAGCTGCTTGAAACAAACAAACATTTAATAGATGATTATGTCCTTGAAAACGACAGAAGAAATTCTGCAATCCCCCTACTTGACATAACTTCAATAGAAGCTAGAATCGAACCGGGTGCCATTATCAGAGATCGCGTCAGCATAGGAAAAAATGCAGTAATCATGATGGGGGCAGTCATCAACATCGGCGCTGAGATTGGTGAAGGCACGATGATTGACATGAACGCTGTAGTTGGAGCGCGAGGGACCATAGGAAAAAATGCTCATATCGGTGCAGGCGCAGTCATTGCAGGTGTGCTCGAACCGCCTAGCAAAACACCAGTAATCATTGAGGACGATGTGCTCATAGGTGCCAACGCTGTAGTGCTTGAAGGTGTAAGAGTCGGCAAAGGTGCAGTCGTTGCAGCGGGTTCGGTCGTGACGGTTGATGTAGCTCCAAATACTGTAGTTGCCGGTTCGCCAGCAAAGTTCATAAAAGTCAAGGATGAACAAACCAGTGAAAAAACTCAAATTTTAGATGACTTAAGAAAATAAGGAAGTGCTTAAATGACTCAAATATATGATCAAGATAAGACTTATGTGCTCAATTTATACAACAGACTCAACATCAATATTGTTAACGGTGAAGGTTCCTATCTGTATGATGATCAAGGCAACTCATATCTGGACATGTTCAGTGGCATTGCCGTCAATAATCTGGGTCATGGTAACCCTGCGGTAAAAACTGCAGTCATAAAACAAATGGATTGCTATTTTCATCTGTCCAACTTTTTCCCTAGCGAGCCCGTTGCTTCCTTAGCTAAAGTGTTGGTTGAGAATAGCTTTGCTTCCAAAGTGTTTTTTTCCAACTCCGGCACTGAGGCAAATGAAGCCGCAATCAAGTTGGCCAGGAAATACGGTCGTTCAAAGCATATAGACAAAACGGAAATGCTTTCCTTTCATGGGTCATTTCATGGCAGAACGGTCGGAGGCATGACCCTCACAGGACAGGAAAAGTACAAAGAAAATTTTAAGCCGATTCTTCCAGGTGTTTCACACGTTTTATTCAATGATTGTCAGGATCTTGCATCAAAGGTTTCTGATAAGACCTGTGCATTCTTCATTGAGATGATTCAAGGTGAAGGCGGCATAACAGAAGTGTCTGAAGAGTTCATGACTGAACTGGTCGAATTATCAAAAAAACATGACTTTCTGATTATAGTAGATGAAATTCAGACCGGACTTGGCCGAGCTGGCGATTTATTTGCCTATGAGAAATTTGAGTTCACACCTCATGTTGTCACACTAGCTAAATCACTTGGTGGTGGATTGCCAATAGGTGCGATGCTTGTTGCTCCAGAACTCGAATCCGTTCTCTTGCCTGGCGACCATGGTAGTACCTTCGGAGGTAATCCTGTAGCCGCAGCCGCCGGTGTAGCAGTATTGGACATTCTCACATCAAATGGCTTTCTAGATGATGTAAAGAGTAAAAGTGTATACTTGATCAAACGGTTAGATGAAATCGCACTCGCACATCCTGAAATAATATGGGAAGTTCGTGGAAGGGGTTTGATTATTGGTATCGAAATGTATGACGATCTAGCAAACAAAGTAAAGACTGAATCCCTCGCAAAAGGACTCCTGCTCAATGTGACACGAGGTAATGTCATCAGACTGTTGCCGCCACTCACTATAAGTTATGCTGAGCTGGACCTGTTTCTCTCTATCTTCGAAAGTATCCTATAAAAAAAGCCCTTGTCATTCACTGAATAGCTGAATGACAAGGGCTTAATTTTATTTATTTCTTTTTATTTCCAAATGGAGCACCAACCGGCATAACCACTCTTTTAAATTGATGATTGATCACATTCGCTCCAGCAAGATAAAATGAAAGAATCGCAATCAACAGTTCAGAAATAGCTGCAACTTCATGCATAATCACCGGCATGATTCCAAGTGTACTGAATGACAGACCGATAAACAAAAAGTCGATTAATACAAAGATGAAAAACAATGCTTTATTGGTTTGAGTTGCTCCGATTGTCATGAAGATAGAAAAAACCAGGTAACCTAAAAATGCATATCCGAGTTGCTTGGTATCGATGTTGTTCATTAGTGCCGCTCCAAAAACTCCGAGCTTCATCATCCAGCTTGTCGCTACAGCCATCCAAAAGAATGCGTATGCTCCAAAAGCCGTTCCGCCGAACAAATTCTCTTTCTTAAAATCGAGAACACTTGCCATCAATTGTGCAAAAGCTCCTAGAAAAATCGCCCAAGGAATTACATATGCAAGACCTTCTGTCACTCCCAATTTCTGAGTAGATGCCACCAAAGTGACCATAGCAAGTCCAAATAAACCTAATGCACTTGGATCTCCTGTTTTTACCGATACATACTGAACTTCATTTTTGATCATAATTTTTTCGCAAGCCTCATAAATAATAACTTTTATGAGAGGATGCTCCCCCTCTCCTTGATAATCATAACTGTATATTTTTTAACAACAATCGAATTATAACAAGCGAGGGGGATGAAGTCAATGATTATTTATATACTCTCACACGATTTTCTAGTGGTGCAAATTCTTTATCACCTGGTTCTGACTCCGGGTGTCCAAATGGCATTTGAGCGATGAGTTTCCAATTGTCAGGTAGATTCCATTCTGATTTTACATCATTTTCAATCAGTTCGTTATAATGTTGCAGTGATCCTCCGAAACCCTCGTCCGCAAGTGCTGTCCAAACAACAAACTGAAGCATTCCACTGGATTGCTGGGACCAAACCGGGAAATTATCCTTGTAAAGCGAAAATTGCTCTTGTAGCCCTTCCACAACACTTTGGTCCTCAAAATAAAGTACAGTGCCATATCCATTTTTAAATGAATTGATTTTGTCGTTTGTTGGTTCAAAGGAATCTGCAGGTACCACTTTTCTTAGGGATTCCTTAGTGATATCCCACATTTTGTCATGTTCTTGATCGAGCAATAAAACTACTCGTGCGCTCTGTGAATTGAATGCAGATGGTGTATATTTCACTGCGTGGTCCACGACCTCCCTGATGTTTTGATCTGAAACACTTGTTTTTTTACTGATTGAATAGTGTGAACGTCTTTCTGCTACAGCCGTTTTAAAATCTTTTCTCATAATAATAGTCTCCTTTATATTTTATACTAATTAGTGTTATTTATCATAAATTCAATATATCACTAATTAGTGAACGTGTCAACCCATTATTTTATCTTTTATTTCATATTCAATTGTGAGATGTGTGTGATATAATCAAATCTATATAATATAAGAGGAGAAACGAATGAAATCATTTACCGAACTGATCACCAACCCACTACTGATTGAAGGTCTCGCCAAAGATGGAATCACAGTACCAACTACTGTCCAGAGCGATACACTTTTACTTGCCCTGGAAAATCAAGACCTGATAGTTGAATCCATCACAGGAAGTGGCAAAACACTAGCCTATCTGCTGCCAGCATTTGAAAGAATAGATGTCACATCAAAAGATCTTCATACAATTGTGATTGCTCCTACTCATGAGCTTGTCATACAAATCAACAATACCATTAAGTCTCTATCAGAGAATTCAGGAATCACTGTAAAATCCACAACTATAATTGGGGATGTGAACATCAAGCGACAAGTTGAGACACTGAAATCCAAGCCACATATTATTGTGGGTACACCTGGTCGAATTCTTGAATTGATCCAACTCAAAAAAATTAAAGCGCATTCAGTCAAAACAATTGTTCTTGATGAAGCCGACAAATTGCTTACTGATTACAACATCGAAACAGTAAAAGCAATCATAAAAACCACCTTAAGAGATCGACAAATCCTATGCTATTCAGCTTCTATAAGCGATCAGGCAATCGAACGTGCCGAAGCATTGATGAAAACTCCAAAACGTTTCAAACTGAATGAAGAAAGAATCAACTCGGATATTGAACACATATGCATTGTTGTGGATCAACGCGATAAAATGGATACACTCAGAAAAGTATTGCATGCTGTAAAGCCAACCAAAGCCATTCTGTTCATCAATAAAAATGAAATGGTCCAAGAAGTGGTAAGCAAACTCAACTTTCATAAAATAGGTGCTGTCGGAATCTTTGGAAATGCGACAAAAGAAGATAGAAAGAGAGCACTCGAATCCTTTAGGACAGGTAAAACAAATATTCTTGTCGCTTCAGATCTATTGGCAAGAGGACTTGATGTCAAAGAAATTACACATGTGATCTCACTGGATTTACCCGTTACTTTAAGTGATTATACGCACAGAGTTGGACGTACAGGACGTGCCGGTCAAAAGGGTGTTGCCATTTCCATTGTCACCGCTCATGAGGTCAAATATCTATTGAAGCTGGAAAAACAGAATAATATCGTTTTTAGCCTAAAAGAACTCTATGATGGAAATCTGATTGACTACGTTTTATCCTAGATAAACCGGGCGTAGGTGCGGTTTATCCTGGATAAAACGGGCGTAGGTGCGGTTTATCCTGGATAAAACGGGCGTAGGTGCGGTTTATCCTGGATAAAACGGGCGTAGGTGCGG
>JAWSUW010000061.1:0-19456 GCA_033549245.1 Bacillota bacterium
CCCGTATTCAAGCTGTAAAGACGGTATATCATGCACATTTTCGGTCACTCCGGGGACGCTTGGGAGAACAGAATCCGACAAAATATCCAACTTGGTTTCATTGCTGGAAGGCTATTTTACCTCAGGTGCGCATCATCTCAATGTGAATGTTCTCAATAAGGACAAATTGATTGAAGCCATGGAGCATCCAGACAGACATCCTTCACTCACAATTCGAGTCTCAGGTTATGCGGTCGATTTTCATAGACTGAACAGGGAACAACAACTTGAAGTCATAGGCAGAACCTTTCACGAGAGGATTTGATATGAGCCTTACAATTCATCAATTGGAGTCATTTGGAACATTGGACGGCCCCGGACTTAGAGGAGTAATCTTTCTAAGTGGCTGCCATAAGAGGTGTCGGTATTGTCATAATGCCGACTCTTGGCAGATTTCTGGAGGAGAGACTTGGCTTGAGAATGAGATATACAACTGGATCATGAGAAACAGAAATTATTATCTTAAAAACGGAGGCATCACTTTTTCAGGTGGTGAACCTCTGTTGCAAGCCAAAGCACTTGAAAGGCTTTGCAGGAGACTAAAAAAAGAAGGCTTCCACATCGCCATTGACACCGCTGGGGTGATTATGGATCAAGATGTGGAAAACCTTCTTAAACTCGTTGATTTGGTGATTCTTGACATCAAACATGTGGATCCTGATACTTTTCTTTGGTTGACTGGTGAAAAGATGGAAATCACCATGAATTTCATTGAAATTTTGAATGAACTAAAAATGGAATACTGGATTCGTCAAGTTATAGTGGAAGGCATCAATGATACAATTCCGGAAATTGAAAAACTCGAAAAATTGACGTATTCCAGGTATCGCAGTAAAATTGAGCTTATTCCACACCACAACATGGGGAGGCATAAATGGCCCACTGGTTGCAGTGTGAAGAGATTGGAAGCGGTTGAAACCTCTGAAGAGATTATGGAAAGGCTCAATCAGGCTTTACTTTTTTTTTCGAAGAAAGACAAGACAAATGAGACGATCAGTAGACCGATGGAAATATAATATAGCTCCGAACGGGAATCTATCGGGCAAACCCCCGGCGGTAAATTATTTCTTATGAGATATGTGCTGATCAGTGTGTATGCGCTGACACCGACAGCGAGTATAAATAAAATGTTGGATAGTTTTTTCATGGGTCAACCTCCTTTATCATAATATACCACAAATTAGTGATAAATCACAGTAGAACTGAAGAAAAAAATAGGGTATACTGTTTAAAAAGCGTAGGAGGAATGAATGACATCGGATTTGATCAAATGGATACAATCTTTTCACAGCGATACGCTGGATCAATTTTTCATACTCGTCACTATGCTGGGTGAAGAGTATTTTTATATTGCTATTCTTAGTATGATATACTGGAACATCAACAAACAGACAGCAAGATTCCTTGTTTTGATCCTAGCACTATCTGCAACAGTCAATGGAGCCATCAAGGAAGTTGTAGGTCATAGCAGACCGATCGGTGAAGTGGGCATAAGGTCTATATATACAGATACTGCTGAAGGAGCATCTTTTCCTAGTGGCCATACACAAAATGCCACTGCCTTCTTTGGGGCGGCCGGACTTGCAGCAAAGAACCCGCTTTTATGGATAGGATTTTCGATTCTCATTGTATTAGTTGCGATTTCCAGATTATATCTTGGTGTGCACTGGCCATTAGATGTCATTGCAGGTATCGGATTTGGAATACTTTCCATTATTGTTGGGAAATTCATATATGAGAAAAGTGAAAAAAAGGGTGAATATCTTCCATATTTTGTAATTTTGGTACTTGCGGTAGTATCGGTTTTCTTTTTGACTTCTTCCGCTTATATCAAAGCTGTCGCTTTATTGTTAGGTTATCTTGTTGGATATTTTTTTGAAGAGAACTTTCTACAGTTTGATGTCAGAGCACCGCTAGTAACTCAGATTATGAAATATCTTATAGGCCTGGTTGTGACTGGAGTAATTTTTCTTGGTCTTAAGATGGTTCTTCCAGCTGGAGTGTATTGGGATGGACTCCGATATTTTCTGACGATATTTTTCGTGATGTTTGGAGCACCAGCTTTGTTCATGGTGATGAAACTGTCAAGACATAGAATTTTTTAGAGGTGGATATGAAAATTGTCAAAAGTAAGGTTTATGTATCTGAGAACAGACTTGTGAATCGACTGGAAGCACTTTACGAAAAAGTGCCAAGTGGTACTTGTGCCGGATGTACCCGGTGCTGTAGTGAGTCTGTCAATATGAGTTATGTTGAGTTTTTAAATATCCATGAGCAATTTATTGGAGATGGTAGTATAATGGACCACCCGGATTTCGTGAATCGCTTGATCCGATATTATTTGCTTGAACTTGTTCAGCCTATGAAATGTCCATTTTTGAATGCAAACAATTTGTGTGATATTTATATGTACAGGCCTTTGCCATGTAGAATTTTTGGAAATACGACAAAAGCAGCCTATGAGTCCAATTATAAGGAAATCAAGTTTCAAAATGTGAAAGTGGCATATCAACTGCTTCAAGAGTCAAATTTAAAGATGCCCAAAAATGTTGTGCAAAAGGAAATCGGTTTTTGCGAGGATTACGTCGTGGATGAAAGGCTGGATAGAAATGAAGTGCAATCAATGTACGATGCACTCGTCAATATGGATGGGGAACTTGCGTTCAAGGGCTTTTTAAAGCCGACTGAGTTCAATCAGAACTTAGTCGGCTGGTTTATCGAAGCGTTACTTGATGAAATTGATCCAAAAGTGCTGTCCAGGACAATGCTGAGTGATCTCAGACTGGAAGCTCTTAAGGCTGCCAATCTAGGATGACATTTCTTTGGATTTGTCAGCACATTTTCTCATAGCTTCAATAATGGCATTTCGAAAACCTTGCTCTTCTAGAGAAGCGACTGCAACTATCGTTGTGCCACCAGGAGAAGTGACTTGATCTTTTAATGCGCCTGGATGTTTTCCGCTTTCCAATAGCATGAGTGCGGCACCAAATAGACTTTGTGCAGCCATTCTGTAAGCTTGATCACGTGGTAGTCCAAGGAGTACTCCTGCATCACCCATGGCTTCCATCATCATATAGGCGTATGCCGGAGACGACCCATGAACAGCGATTGCCGCATGTATTTGTGCTTCGGTGATGAATTCCACTTTACCAATGGCGCTGAAAATATCGAAAACAGTTTTAGTGATAGGATCGCTCTGCGGGATATCGGAACAAATGGACGTCATAGCCGCATTGACTGCTGCGGGAGTGTTTGGCATTGCCCTGAACAATTTTGCCTTGCCTGTATAAGGCTTCATTTGGTCGAGAGTAATTCCTGCAGCAATTGAGATCACCAAGTGATCTTCAGTGAGCACAGAGGCTATTTCACTAAGAACTTTGGCTATGAAATGAGGCTTTACTGCCAAAACCACTATTTTACTCATTTTTGCAACTTCTGAATTGACTAGTGTTGCATCCACACCGAGTTCTGTTTTGATTCGATCGAGACTTTCATTTCTGAGAACGCTGACAATGATTTCACTTTTATTGTATACTTTACCACTTATCAAACCTTTGACAATGGCACCGGCCATGTTGCCACCACCGATGAATCCAATGGAATATGACATGGATACCTCCTGAATGATTTTCTATTATTGTAACATGAATTAATCCGTTTCGTTCAATTCCATTGAAAAATTCTTCAAAATCAGATAATATGTTTATGTATCTTTGAGATATAATAGAAAGGAAAAAAAATGACTTTAAAAAAATACATTGAAAGTTCAACAAAACCGTTGATTATGGAAGCACTTACAGAAATGTATCCAGAGTGCCTGGCGCAAAGTGAGGCATATGAGGATGTGATTGATCATGTGGCGAACACGCCTGAATCCAATTTTGATGAGTTCGTCATCGAGGTCGGCTTGATTGATCCATCATCTGATGAGGACTATGAAGAGGGCGTCGATGAAGAGGCCTATCTCAGCATTTCTGGTTACAGTGTCAAGGAAGATTTACATTTCGCACTTGGTTTTTCAAAGTGGGAAGAGTGGGCAAACGCTAAAATCATAATCCAGGAAGATCTTATGATCTCGCCTGAAGAACTTATTGCAATCTGCATTTATGAAATGACATTCTATGGCTTTGACCAGGAAAGCATTCTAAAAGAATTGGTGGATCTTGAAAAAGGCATAACCAATGAAATGTATCACTAAAAAAAAGTCTCGTTCAACCCTTTGAATCATTGGGTGGAAAGAGACTTTTTCATATTATTTGAACCATTCGTCCATCAGTGCTTGTGTTGCTACAGGGTCATGGAAAAAGTAGCTTAGACCATCTTTTCCTGAACCGATATAATCTTCAGGGAGTGTTTGAAACTCAACTGATTCTTTATCAACACCATACATTGCGGTACCTAGTAGGGCAGCTTTTGCGGCTGACATATCAGTATCGACGTAAGTCATTGCCTGATAAGCAATATAAGGAAGTTTTGGTGTGATGAGCCCTTTTGCGGCATTAACCAAAAAATCTTGCTGACGTTCAATTCTTTGCACGTCGCCACCACTGATTTTGCCATCATTTGATTTTCTGAATCTAAGATATGCCATCGCCTGATCGCCATCAATGGTTTGTAGACCTGGCTGAAAATCAATGTGTAGAGGTGGTATGGAATAAGGATCGTCGTATTCCATGCGAATTGGAACATCGACTTCAACGCCACCAATCAGGTCTACGATTGCTGCCACACCGTCATAATCCACTTTGACGTAGTGGTCTACTTTGACATTAAGCAAATTTTCAACGGTACGGACTACGCCAGGGAGCCCACCGATTTCTTTAAATCCATAAACTGCATTGATTTTTTTCTGACCAAGACCGTTTTTACCTTCTGTTGGTGCATAAGTGTCACGTGGTATGGAGAGTGCTTTGACTGTATTGGTCTTTGTATCGATTGTCATGAAAAAAAGTGTATCTGTACGTGTGCCTTCAACACCCATGACGACGATGTTCACCTTCTCGTTATAGACTGCACCGATGACGATTCCCCCGATGGCTATAAAAGCAAGAAACATGACCAATCCAATGATAATTTTCTTTTTGGTACTCATAAATGACCTTCCTTTTCTATATCCTATTACCAATTATATGCAACTGAGGGGTTTAGTCAATAGGGTTAAAGTCTTAACAGATGAAGCTTTGTTCACAAGCATGAAAACAATTTGTGAACGGTCCTCTAATATGTTATAATTTCATCGGTTACTTGGGATACTTGGTTTTGTAAGATTAGGAGAGCATTATGGATAAGAAAAAGAAAATATATGATATTTTATATGTACTGGCTGGGTCAATCATCATTGCTCTTGCCATCACATCGATTCTAAAGCCCAATGGGATTATAACAGGAGGAATCACCGGATTTTCGCTGGTGATGGAAAGAATATTTCACATCAACTATACTTATATGTACTATTTTATGTCACTTGGTGTGCTCATTTTGACTTACTTCACTTTGGGCAAGAGAGAAGCTCGAAAAATTGTCGTTTTCTCACTGTTTTTTCCAATGGTTTTGATCTTATTTGAAAATTTGAAGTTCAATTTGACGGAAGACGATCTTTTCCTTGCGTCAATCTACTATGGTGTCATGGCAGGCGGAGGAACGGGATTGATTTTAAAGGGAGGGTTCTCATCTGGAGGAACAGATACAATCGCCCTCGTCATCAACAGAAAACTCTTTCGTTTTATGAGTCTATCCACCATAATAGCTGTTCTCGACGTCAGTGTGATCTTCCTTGCCGCATTTGTCTTTGACACAAGAGTGGCTCTTTATGCGCTATTCACTCAGGTTGTGGCCATGAAGTCTGTTGAAACGGTTCTCTTCGGTTTTTCGTCCAAAATGGTCAAACTTGAGATCATCAGCGAGAAAGAGGCTGAAATTGAATCGTTCATAATGAAGCAATTGAGAAGAGGCATTTCAAAATACAATATTGTCGGTGGCTATACAGATTTATCCCGGATCAAACTCGTGACCATTTGTTCATTCAGAGAATCCATTCTGGTTCGAGACATGATCGCAAATCTGGATCCCAAGGCATTTGTCAGTGTAATGCCCGTGAGCTCGGTATGGGGTGAAGGTGTAGGTTTTGATCGATTGACATCTGAAACGTAACAATAAGAGGGTCACTGCAGCAAAGCTGCAGTGACCCTCTTATTGTTTTATTAATGCAAATACTCTTTTAAAACATCCGCATTTATAGGGAACTTGAGTTCAATCACTTCCCTTTCTCTGTTATCATTGACAAAGTACACATAGACCTGATGATTTCGGTCCTCTCTTTTCTCATATCTGAAACCTTCGTTCATCAGTTTCTGAATCCTAGTGCGTGCTTCGCTTAATTCGTGTTCATGCTCTTTTTTTTCATTTAAAAAATGAGCCCGGGACTCTTCTCGGATAGTGCCACGACTTTTGTCATGTACAACATTCCGTTTGGTATTTGTACCTCTATAAGGCATTGACATCACACTCCTTGTCTAGACTTATAGATTAAATACCCTATAAAATGCGTTTAACACTTGCAATTTTATCCAATTGACCATAAATTAATCCGACTCCAATGTGCCAGTAAGGATCTTCGGCGTAAATGCCATTCAACCATAAAAGTGGATCGGTATCGGCCGGCAGCGAGAGCATACGATTCTTTATCGTATTGATGGCTATGGTAGTGCTATCACTGAGCGTGGTGTTGTAATCCCACCAATTATTATAAACATTGTAAGGGTTGTTGACCATCAGTAGGGCATAGGTGTGACCAACGGGTACAAAAGCTTGCTCATGACCAATGATTGCAAATAATAAGAGCGGATCGATATCATTAATCCGTGCAAGGGACATGACCATATTGAAATGTTGAGGTTCCGCCATGGTACCGTTTCGTGTGGTCTTGATATAATCCACCAAAGAGAAATAATTTATGATTCGATAGGGATATGGAAATTCATGTTGCTTGAAAAACGGATGAAACACCTGATAATGAAGAATGAATCCCACCTGATCCTCATTATCGGTATAGTTGATTTCCGATATGATATGGAATGTATTGATTAAACCGAAAGCCGGAAATGACTCCACATAATTTCTTTTGACAATTTCAAAAGGCTTCGATGTCACTGTAGGGGGTGTTTTCTCAGTTGGCGTAAATTTGATTATGGATCCGATGACAATGACCAACAGTGCCAGTGCACTTAAAATAGCCCAAATAGGTTTGAAAACAGTACGCTTTTTAATCACGGAAGGTGCTTGATCATAAAAATTGAGGAATGATCTGATTTCGTCTTCCTTCACAACAATTTTTTCGCTTTCCTTCAACCAATTTTTTGCGAGTGTAACTTGTGTATCATTATCGAGTTCCAATTCAAAGATTGATGTGAAAACATCAAATTTTGTGATGGACTCGATGTTCTTAAGAATGGTGCTGCTGATGATTTCCTTTTTAAGTGATTCTCGCTGGTCTGTGGAGATTCCGTCAAGATGTTTGTCCAGTACTTTATGAACTGCTGCGGCGAAATGCTTGGCACGTTCTTGTGAGGAATAATTGCTGTACTGTTCTTCTATGGAGGATCTTATATTCTTGATATCACTGAGTGAAAGTATGATCCAATTTTTAAGCTTAGCAATAATATCTTGCATATGTCACCACCGGTTTCTTATCTTACGAACATCGTAACATAATCTAAAAAATAAAACTATTTTTTTTAAAAAAAGGCTTTACAAAAATAAAAACAGGTGTTATATTATATGTAGAGATTGATAATCAATATCAATTAGAACAAAACTCCTTATACTCGCAACACACTTTATATCTTGGCCACCCCGCTGACTTATAAAGAATAGGTACCCCCCAAAACGTAAACTTTATTTAGAATACCTCACGAAAATGGATGCATCGCCAGCATCCATTTTCTCTTTTTTGTGTCCTTAATATGCTATAATAGGTTTAGTTGACAGGAGGTGCCTGAGAGGGTATACTATTTTTTGATATCCTACAGTTAAAGTAGGAATTGTGAGGAAATTATGATTAATAATAAGATTTATATGGACTATGCCGCCACAACTCCTGTGGACCAAGAAGTACTCGAAGTGATGCTCAATGAGTATTCATCAGAAGTTTTTTTTGATAGGCAAAGTTCAAAATATATAAAAATCCAAATGGATAGGGCAAAATATAGACTCATGGATGCCATCAATGCAAAATCAGGTGATGTCATTTTCACAGCAAGTGGGACAGAGGCTAATAACCTTGCGATTCGCGAACACGCTAACAGAGGAAGACATAGGGGGAAACGACTTTTGGTATCGGGAATCGAGCATCCTTCCGTACTAAATGTTTTCACCGCGCTGGAAACAGAAGGATTCGAAGTTGTGAAATTACCTGTGTCACCAGCGGGAATCATCGATCTTGAAGCGACAAAAAAATTAGTCACAAATGATACCATTTTAGTTGCTGTCATGTTTTTTAATAACGAGATCGGAACAAGACAGCCCGTAGAAGCGCTTGGTGAATTTTTACATGACAAGGGAATCGCTTTTCATGTGGATGCAGTTCAGGCACTTGGAAAAGCTGTGATTGACATCTCAAAGATAGGTGCGAACACAATGGTATTTTCTGCTCATAAGATCTACGGTCCAAAAGGTTGTGGGGCGCTTTATACAAAAGAACAGAACCATGGCTATTCAATTTGTGCAGAAGAAATCGACGATATAGCTATTACAGGTTTTGGAAAGGCCATTGAACTTTCTGAAAGCAATCTCAATGATCATATCAGACACCTTGAAACACTAAAGTCAAGATTGATCGAAGGTCTGCTTAAGATTGATGCGGGTCTTTCAGTTATTGGCGAGCAAGAGGGTAGCCATCCGGCTATAGTCTGTTTCAATTTCCCGACAAGGGATGGAGATGGACTGGTCATACAATATGATTTTGAAGGAATATGTATATCCAGTGGTTCAGCGTGTAGCTCCGGAGCGATCTCTGCTTCACATGTACTTTTGGCGATTGGGATGGATCCTGTTATGGCAAGTCGTTGTGTGAGATTTTCAATGGGGCTTCCGACGACAACTGATGAGATCGATCAATTGATCGAGACAACTGAAAGGATATTGAAAGGATAAATTATGGTTAAAAATAATAGAGTTGTAGTAGGCATGAGCGGTGGAGTGGACAGTACTGTCGCCGCCTTCAAATTGAAGGAAATGGGTTATGACGTCATTGGTGTCAATATGCGCCTATGGCAGGATGATGCCCTTGAAGAAGCACACTTCGAAAAAGATGGTGGCTGTTGCAGCCTTTCATCGGCAGAAGATGCCAGGAGAGTGTGTGCTCAAATCGGGATTCCATTTTATGCGCTGGATTTCAAAGCGGTATTTAAGACGACTGTTGTCGATTATTTCATTGATTCATATCAAAAGGGGGAAACCCCAAATCCTTGTATCGCATGCAACAAGTATGTGAAATTTGAAGCTCTGCTGGATAAAGCACATCAACTGGGCGCTTATTATGTCGCAACAGGGCATTATGCAAAAATCAAATTTGATGAGCAGTTTGGTCGCTATACTATAGAAAAATCAAATGCGGTAGAGAAAGATCAAACATATGCGCTTTATAACCTGACTCAAGATCAGCTAAAGCACATACTGATGCCACTCGGTGATTTCGAGTCCAAAGATGATGTTAGAAAAGTTGCTGCACAATTTGATGTTCAGATGTCACAAAAATCCGACAGTCAGGAAATTTGTTTTGTACCGGATCAGGACTATGTGGGTTTCCTCAAACGCAATAGTGATATGGCAATCGAAGAAGGTAAATTTGTAGGAAAGGATGGCGAAGTCCTGGGCAAACACCAAGGAATTGTAAACTACACAATTGGCCAAAGAAAAGGTCTTGGCGTGACTTTTGGAAAGCCTATGTATGTCATCGATATTGATACGACAAGCAACGTTGTGACACTTGGTGAGAATTCAGATGTGTTTAAAATCGAGCTTGTTTCTGATCAAAACAACTTCATTTTATTTGATCAATTAGAAGAAGCCTATAGATGTACAGCAAAAGTAAGATACAGCGCAAAAGAGGCTCCATGTACTTTATATCCGGAAGGTGATCGGGTCAGAGTGATATTTGATGATCCTCAAAGAGCCATCACACCAGGTCAGGCAGTTGTATTTTATAAGGATCAGTGGCTCGTGGGTGGTGGAACAATCATCAGAGGAAAAGGCAATGAGTAGGTTTGCGGTCAACGATAAAAACAATTTTAAAGACGGAGGCATTAATCATAATATGGCGATAGTTATAGATGGCATCATCGGTGCGGGAAAAAGTACAGTGGGACATTTTTTAAGTGAGATGCTTGATGTACCACTCTATCAAGAGCTTAAGGACGATGGAAAAGATTCCAGAGCACAAAGGATGTTGGATCTTTTCTACGCCAATCCTGAAAGATGGAGTGCTATCATTCAAGTGATGTTTCTGAATGACCGTTTCAAGGATTTGAAACGCATAGAAAAGGATGGCGATTCCGCTATACTGGACCGTTCCATTTATGGAGATGAAATCTTTGCAAAAACCATTCACGATCGTGGAGAGATGACTGAAGATGAGTTTGAGATCTATAGAGATCTTCTGCACAATATGCTACAGCACATCAATCCACCGGAGGTTCTGATTTATATTGACGTCACAGTGGATACTGCTATGCAAAGAATTAGAGAACGTGCCCGTTCAACTGAAGGGGACACTATCCCGAGAGATTATATGAAAGATTTAAGACGCAACTATGAAGCTTGGTATGAGGCGTTCGATCTTTGTCCGAAGGTAAGAATTGATTTCAATGATTGTGCACTGGACCATGACGGAAAAATCAACCCTGAAGTGACACAGAAAATACTGGATGCTATCGGACCTTTCATCGGCACAAAGGAATAAAATATGTCCAATCGAAAATGGCTAAAAGTTCCAATTGTGATGGTGATCGCCGCTATGCTTGTCGCGGTTTATGGTTACTGGATTGAACCTAATCGAATAGTAGTTAGAGAGTTTGAGCTTGATGACAATGATTTTGATGCTGGGGTTACCATCGCACAGATATCGGACATTCATCTTGGCGATCACTTTTCTGATAAGCAGTTATTGCCCATTCTGGAAGAAATCAATGATATCGGTCCGGATATTTTGGTGTTCACTGGAGATTTGTTCGATAACGCGCAATTTTATGAATTTTATGATGAAGCCAGGGATGCTTTTTTAACACTTGATCCCGAGATTATAAAAATTGCCATCTTCGGGAATCACGATCTCGGTGGGGGTGGCTACAGAATTTATAGGGATTTCATGAAAGACAGTGGATTTACAGTGCTCGTCAACGATAAGATGACTGTTGAGATTGATAGTCAAGCGATTGAAATCATCGGACTTGATGATGGTATGCTGGGTAATCCATCTTATGATTTTGAGTCTTTGAACTCAGATTTGGATACATTCAATATGCTTTTGGTTCATGAACCGGATATTTATGACAGATATACTCAATTTCCAATCCATTTGGTGTTAAGTGGTCATTCGCATGGTGGTCAGATTTCATTTGGCAATTACATTGCAATAACGCCACCGCTTGCCAGGCTGTATAAAAGAGGTCTCTTTGAAATTGAGAATGAGGCGCAAACCAAACTCTATGTCCACACGGGAATAGGGAATACAAGGATTCCAATCCGTATTGGCAATCCTCCGGAAATCAGCGTTTTCACGATAAATTAAAAATGCAATTGATGATCATAAACATGATTATCAATTGCATTTTTTTATTTTATATAATCTTTGTAATTCTCTTTTGTAAGGTTCACCCCATATATGAAGAATCCTGGTTCGAGGTTGATGTCATAATAAGAAATCAAGAAATGCAGATGCGGTCCAGTCGAAAATCCTGTAGAACCGACTTTTGCGATCAGTTCCGATTGTTCCACCATTTGGCCTTCCTCAACCAACAGTTCCGATAGATGTTCATAGGCACTGAATAGTCCACCGCCGTGATCGATGATGATGGTGTTGCCTGTCATGATCATTTTCATTGCCAGTACAACTTTGCCTGAATTTGTAGCGATGACATCTGCGCCTTCCGGGGCACCAATATCATAACCATTATGTCGATATGAGGTGAGTTCTCCATTGACCGTTCTTTTCTCTCCAAATTCTGTCGTCAAACGACCAATGGTTGGAAAGACGAAAGGTGTGTCAAAGTAGCGGGTTTCATTTGAAACATTTCTTGCTGGAACGAAATATTGGTTGTATTCGGCATAAGCCGCATCATTTCTTGTACTTGCGCTGACATTCGGATCGATTATGAGACTCTGAACCTTATAGTCTCTTGGTAAAACCTCCACTTCAATGGTAGAAGAAGTCCCTTTTGACTCGTTCGTGAAAATAAAGGAATATTTACCAACAGCCGTAAAATAATTGGTTGGCACAAAGCCTTTTATTGATGTTCCAGACTTGATCCATTTGAAATTTTCAAATAGATTCTGTTCCATAACGAGTTCATCTGGTGTTTCGGCATACAACATATCAATTTCGATAAAGTCGCCTTGAACGACACTGGTCTTGGAAAAATGAATTTCAGCTGGACGATTGACATTGATACGGAATTGAGTCCCCAGCTCACCTTTGTAGAGTTCGGAGCCTTCATTCCATAGAAGTTGAGTAGTATAGTAGAAGGAACCATCCATTTCTGGAAGTGGCAATGCGTCCACATCCGCAGGACCTTCAAATACAACTTCTTTTGAATCCACAGTTTCGATTTTCAAATATACAGTATCGGGTCGCTTAGAAGAATTGAGTGCAAAAGCCATGCTTGATGATGTGATTTCAACGGTTTGATAATTTGACTCCACATCGGGAACAGATGCTTCTTGTTCAACCCAGTTGCCATTCAGTCTCTTGAAAGCCCAACTTCCCGAGATAACCTCTACAGGGTAACTGTCCTCTTCAACTTTTAAATTCAATTCGGGTAAAAATGCGTTACGATAAACGAGGTCAAAGCCGGGATGTCCATGAAAAAACAAAGGATCTGTAAGCTGGTAGATGTGTTTGTCGTTTTCCTCCTGGATAGCGACTTTGCCGTCCTCAAAAAAATAGACATTCACTTTCTTTGAAAGATTCCAACGATTGATCATGGTCAGTACAAAGTTTGAATCCATTTCAGGGATGGATTCTATGCTTTCATAACTTGAAAGACTTTGAAAAAGTTGATTGGTTTCGTCCTCGTTCAATTGGAAGACAACGGGTTGTGTATTTTCTCCGGATAATATGTCGATGGACTGTAAGTTGTCCACGGTGAAGACATTGACATAAAATTTATAAAATACTGCTAAGGCCACAATAATCAATACTATGAATATAAAAACAAATTTCCCTTTTCTCATTATATAATCTCCAAAAACCTTAATATTAGTTGCGCTTGATGACACAAACATTATACCACAAAGGACCACTTAACAAAATTACATTTCGATTTCCGAATGATAGGCGTATAATGATTATGTAGGACAATTTATAAACTTAAGGGGGATCATTATGAACAAATTGACTTTAGACGCGTTTGCCGGTTACAAATTCCTGTCGGGAATGAATTTTTCACCGGATGGAAACCTGGTGTCATTTCATGTCCATCAGAGCAATATGGAAGAAAATCTTTACCATTCTAATCTTTGGATTTTGGATGTAGCAAAAGTGGAGGTCAAACAACTCACCACTTCAAACAAAGTGGGGTCACACATTTGGCTCAATGAAGGCAAAAAATTGCTCTATCCTTCAAATAAAGATGAAAAGGTCAAAAAGGCTATTGAAGCTGGTGAACCCTTGACTGTTTTTTATAAGATTGATGTAACTGGTGGCGAAAGCATCGAGTACATGAGAGTGCCACTTTCGGTGTCTTCCATTCGGGCAATTGAAGAAAACCAATTTGTTTTGCTAGCCAGCTATGATCCGAAATTTGAAGGATTTGAGGCGCTTGATAAAGAGGGAAAGAAGAAATTTCTCGACAACCTCAAAGAAGAACAAGATTATGAAATCGCAGAAGAAATTCCATTTTGGTCCAATGGTGCATCTTATACTGGCAAAAAAAGGAATAGACTCTATTTATATGACCAATCCACAGGAGCGTTGCAACCTATTACAGCACCTGATGAGAGTGTCGGCTATTTTGAACTAGATCAAAAACTCGGCAAAATTATTTTCACTTCCAAAACATTTAAAGGTAAGATGCCACTTTATAATGACTTATATACCTATGATCTTGAAAGCAAGCATGTCACCAAACTTCTCAGTAACACGATGAATATCCAGTTCGCTTATTATTTGGATTCAGACAAAATCATATTCTTTGGCAATGACATGTCCACATACGGACTGAATCAAAATAGTGTGTTCTATAAACTGGATTTGAAAACGCTTGAATATGAATTGTTTTCAGGAGATTTCAATAGAAGCGTAGGTAATTCTGTTGGCTCGGACTCACGATTTGGAACCAGACGCAGTGCACGAGCAGTCGATGGGGTTCTATATTTCATCACAACTGAAAATGATAGCGCTTATCTTAATGTGATGGATAAAGAAGGTAATATTTCGTATATCACAAAAATGAACGGCTCAGTGGATGACTTTGATGTCTCAGATAGCAAAATATTCATAAATGCAATGAGGGGCAACAGTTTGGAGGAAATCTACTCTGTTGACTCTAGTATTGAAAAAAGAGTAACAAGTTTCAACACTTGGGTGAATGAGAATCATACCCTGTCAACACCAGAGGAACTGACATTCATAAGTATGGACGGTATTGAGATCACTGGCTGGGTGATGAAACCGATAGGTTATGTCGAGGGAAAATCATATCCAGGATTGCTCAATATTCACGGTGGTCCGAAAACGGTCTATGGATCAATTTTCTATCATGAAATGCAAGCATGGGCAAACGAAGGCTATTTTGTATTCTTCTGTAACCCAAGGGGAAGCGATGGCAAAGGAGATGCCTTTGCTGACATCAGAGGAAAGTACGGCACAATCGATTATGATGACATCATGCTTTTCACAAACAAAGTGCTTGAAAAATATACTGACATGGATGAATCACATCTCTTTGTCACCGGTGGTTCTTATGGTGGATTCATGACAAACTGGATTATAGGCCATACACAACGTTTCAAGGCCGCAGCTGCACAAAGAAGCATTTCGAACTGGACAACGGAATATGGTGTGACAGATATCGGATACTATTTCGTTACTGATCAAATCGCTGCAGATCCATGGTCGAACTATGAAAAGCTTTGGGATCATTCGCCACTCAAATATGCGGATCAAGTGCTCACACCAACCCTATTTATCCATTCAGACATGGATTACAGATGTTGGCTTCCTGAAGCGCTACAAATGTTCACGGCACTCAAGAACTACGGTGTTGATGCTCGCCTTTGCGTTTTTAGGGGTGAAAATCATGAACTCAGCAGAGGCGGTAAACCAAAGCATCGCCTTCGCAGACTTGAGGAAATTACGAAATGGTTTGAAAAATACAGGTAGGAGCAGGGAGAGGCAGGGAGAAGCAGGGAGAGCAGGGAGAGCAGGAAAAGCAGGAAAAGAAAAAGGATGTTATATTTGATCTTGAACTTAATTTTTTCCTGCCCTCCCTGCCTTCCCCGAATTATCCTGCCCTTCCCTTTTTATATTGACTTTACACCTTACATATGGTTTAATATAGATGGTCATCAATATAGATGGACGTGAATATATACAACTATGAATGTAAGGAGAAAATATGATTGCTTTAACAGATCTCGCGAAAGTAATGAAAGCTTTGTCCGACCCGACCAGGCTACATATAGTACAAATGCTCTCCACCAGTGAGATGTGTGCGTGCGATATATTGGAGTCCTTCGAAATTTCACAACCGACGCTATCCTATCACATGAAAAATCTGATGGAAAATCAGATTGTCACAGGAAGGAAAGAAGGCACATGGATGAAATATGCCATCAACCCCATAGTCATCAGTGAAGTTATAAAGTATTTTCAAAATATTGACACATCTGAGCCGATAGAAATCGGTTGTGTGAAATGCGGAGGGTTGGATTGATATGGGCTTTTTCAGTTTTTTAAATCAACAGTTATTGAAAATGGTATGGCTTGACAACAGCATCAAATGGCTCGTTGAGGAAGTCTTTGGTCTGGATGCCAGTGAGCGGATCGGGGGCAGCGTCCATTTTTTCATATATGATGTCATCAAGATATTCATTTTGTTGTCAGTTTTAATTTTTGCGGTATCCTATATCCAAAGTTTCTTTCCTCCAGAAAGAACACGAAAAATACTGGATCGCTTTAAAGGATTCAAGGCGAATATATTGGCAGCTCTGCTGGGAACGGTCACACCGTTTTGTTCATGTTCGTCTATTCCGTTATTCATCGGGTTCACCAGTGCAGGTCTTCCAGTAGGAGTAACATTCTCATTTCTGATTTCTTCTCCACTAGTGGATTTGGCGTCGGTCATCATGCTTGCAAGCATTTTCAACTGGAAAATTGCATTTGCTTATGTACTCGTGGGACTTGTACTCGCAGTAGTAGGAGGATCACTTATAAGCAAGTTGGGTATGGAGAAGTACGTTGAACCCTTCGTTTACGAAAGTCAGATGATGGATATTGAGCAAGATGAATTGACAGTCAAGGATCGAATCAATTTTGGAGTCGATCAGGTTAAAGACATTGTCCATAAGGTATGGATTTATGTACTCGTGGGTGTGGGTATAGGCGCACTGATTCACAACTGGATTCCGGAATCTTTCATCACAGCAGTTCTAGGACAGGACAAGTGGTATTCCGTATTGCTCGCAACATTGGTTGGAGTGCCTATGTATGCCGATATTTTTGGAACTTTACCAATTGCTGAAGCTCTTGTGGCTAAAGGCGTAGGAATTGGAACGGCATTATCGTTCATGATGGCGGTTACGGCACTTTCGATGCCATCTATGATCCTACTAAAAAATGTGGTCAAATCAAAATTGCTCTTAGTGTTCATATTCATTGTGACAATGGGCATCATAATAATTGGTTACACTTTCAATGCATTCGCATATTTATTAATTTAAAGGAGACTCGATATGGTTATTAAAATTTTAGGTTCAGGTTGTTCAAAATGTGCAAAATTAACTGAAAACACTAAAGAAGCTATTGCAAAATTGGGTGTTGATGCAGAAATCGTCAAAGTTGAAGATTTCAAGGAAATCATGAAATATGGAGTTATGGCGACACCTGCCATGGTAGTGGATGAAAAGTTGATGTTCTACGGAAAAGTGATGAAGACAGAAGAAATAATGAATTTACTAAAGTAGGAACATGTGCTATAATTTTTGCATACGGAGGAAACAAAATGTGTTTATATGTCAATCTAATTATTTTGAATAGACTCGAGCATGTGATTTCAAGCGTTTCAGCATTGAAATCATCAGTCCTAGGGGTAGTCTGTCAAAAATTAGATGAATGCATGTAAGCGGATCACAGTTTTCTTAAATTTGTTGTTTATAACGAAAGATAGAACCTGAGCGATTCACTTGCTCAGGTTTTTTTGTGTCCAAATTCACCCTTTGCGGAATCGCTGGGTTCATCTGATTCAAACTGGTAAAAGGTTGTGGAGGCAATTATGATAAGAATAGTTATGAAAGATATCGAAAAATATTACGGTGCAAATTATGTGCTTAAAAAACTCAATTTGGAAATCTTCGAAGGGGAACGTGTGGGCATACTTGGTCCTAATGGGGCTGGAAAGTCAACTGCCTTCAAAATAATTACAGGTTCTGAAAATTATGAAACAGGGGATCTTTTCATCACTCGAGGAGCTAAAATTGGAGTTCTGGATCAGATTCCTATTTATCCTGAACACTATAGTGTGAAGCAATGTCTCTACACGCCCCTTGAACCTTTAATGAATCAAAAACGTGAACTTGACGAGATGACAGAGCGACTCAAAAGCGATTCCAGTGATAGATTGCTTGAAAAATATGGTGAGCTGCTCAGCCGTTTTGAGCTTGCTGATGGATATTCCATGGATGACAGAGTCAGTGAAGTGGCTAAAGCTTTCAATTTTGATGAAACATTCCTGGAAAAGCCTTTTATGCTCTTGAGTGGAGGAGAGAAGACCAAAGTCAATTTGGCCTGCCTCTTTTTAAGCGACATCAACGTATTGTTACTTGATGAACCTACGAACCATCTCGATTTGTCCACCATCAATTGGGTGGAAGACCACATCAAGAAATTTGCTGGAACCGTCGTTGTCATTTCACATGACAGATACTTCCTTAATCAGGCAGTTACAAGGATCATAGAAATCAATGACGGCCAGGCGCAAAGTTTCAAAGGCAATTATGATGCATATTCACAGCAGAAAAAGCTCCAGATGGAGCAGCAAATGGAACAGTATACTATTGAGCAAAAGAAGATTAGACAACTCGAAGAAGCTGCAAAGCGGATGCACGAATGGGCAAAGCAAGCGGACAGTGCAAAAATGCACAGGCGAGCGTTTTCCATAGAGAAGCGGATTGAACGGATTGATCCGATGGACAAACCGAAAGTGGAGAGAAAGCTGACAAGTGGCTTTGATGCCATAAAGAGTAAAAGTAATGAAATGGCAAGACTTGAAGGCGTGAAGAAGGCCTTTGGAGAAAATGTCGTACTTAAAAATTTCGACGGTTTGGTCCGTAAAAATGATCGAATCGCACTACTTGGCAACAACGGCAGCGGTAAAACGACACTTTTAAAAATGTTACTGGAAATGGAAACTTTGGATTCAGGAACAATCAAGTTAAGTCCTTCTGCTGAAATCGGTTATCTTCCTCAAGAAATTGAATTTGATGATGGGGAAATGACAGTTCTGGAATGGATCAAACAAACGCTTGAGAAGGATGAAGCTTCAGCCAGAGGACTGTTGGCACAATATAGATTCAAACAGGACACTGTTTTCAAAAAACTCAGTGGATTATCAGGCGGTGAAAAAACCAGGCTCATGCTTTGCAAGTTGATGAATAGTCCTGTGAACTTCCTATTTCTTGATGAACCGACAAACCATCTAGACATTGAATCCAGGGAATGGGTTGAGGAAGCAGTTTCAGAGTATACTGGCACAATGGTTTTTGTATCCCACGACAGGCATTTTATCATGAAATTCTCAAGCAAGTATTGGACGCTTGTTGATGGGGAAGTCTTCGAGTATGAAGGAGATTTTGAAGCATATAAAGCCATAGTGGAAGAATACTACAAAAAGCCTGAGAGGATTGAACCTGAAAGGATTGATGTGAACTTCAAGGCGGAAGCTCAAGCACAATCCCAAGGTAAGCCCAAACTCAATACAGTAATGAT
>JAWSUW010000062.1:0-19369 GCA_033549245.1 Bacillota bacterium
GTTATAAAAATGTGGCGTCAATGGGTGAAAAGGTGTATATTATAACATGAAAAAGGAGGACATTCACATGCATCAAATCAAAGCTTTTTTTAAATTTGTGGAAATTCAGACCAAAGTGGCAAGTTTCTTTCCATTTCTGATTGGTACACTATTTGCGGTATACATGGATATTGGCATCGATATTCCCAACCTGCTGCTCATGTTCTTTTCACTGTTGATGATTGACCTTTCAACAACTGGACTCAACCACTATATGGATTATAGACGAGCAGTCCTCAGAAGCGGTTATCATTATCAGGTGCACAATCCACTTGGAAAAGGTGATTTTAGTGAGAAAGCTGCTAAAACCTCCCTGTTGATCATGTTGTCACTTGGTGCGATTTTCGGAATCGTCTTGGTGCTTCGCACGGATTTATGGGTACTGTTGTTTGGAGCGATGGCATTTTTCATTGGAGTCGTCTATTCATTTGGACCGGTTCCGATTTCAAGAACCATTTTGGGTGAACTTATGAGTGGTGTGTTCATGGGTGGGCTCATTCCACTATTGTCATTTTATATCCACGCATATACAGTCACCCCACTGGAACTATCATATCAGGGTGGCATATTAAGTCTTTTTGTCAACATCGAGCTATTATTGCCATTATTTATCCTCAGCTTACCACTTATCGCACTGATTGCTGGTATCATGCTGGCAAACAACACCTGTGATCGTGAGGAGGATTTCATCAACAAGAGGTATACCTTACCGGTCACAATGGGATTGGAAAAGAGCTTGACCCTTTATAAGATCCTGGTGGGTCTGTCCTACTTGTCTATTGCTTTTGGAATAGGATTAGACATTTTGCCGATCGCTTGTGCTCTTGTCTTTGTGACCATGCCTGCAGTAACCAAGCAGACAACTGCGTTCACAAGTCGACCTGTCAAAGGAGAAACCTTCATAAATGCTGTTAAAAATTTCGTTTTTGTAGCCGGGAGCACTGCCCTTGGACTAATTGTGGCAATTGTTACAAAATAAAAATTATCTTTGAATAAACTTTATCTTCCTGTATGATATTTGATGGTGTTTAATACTGGATTCAGGGTATCAATTTATTATTATGGGGAGGCGAGGGCCATGGAAGAAATGAAAGTGAAGCGTAGTATACGCAGAACGGTTCTGATTATTTTTGTTGTAGTTATGGTGATTTCTCAATTGATAGTTGGAATCGGCACGTACGCACGAGTATCAAATGTGATGACCGAGAGTCAAATTGCTAGCGCAGAGGACCTCAGTGATCAAATAGCGATATCAGTATCCAATTATTTGGCGGGTTATGAAGGCATTATCAGATCGATTGCCGACCAAGCTGTCGTCATGGACATCATGACATCACCACAAGTCGAGGCAGAGCTTCTTGAGGTGCTGGATAGTTATGCGGTAAACAATCCTGGAATCGCATTCATTTATATGGGAACTGAAGATGGTCGTATGATTATGAAACCGGACGATGAACTACCATCGGATTACGATCCTAGAACCAGAGATTGGTATTTGCTCGCAAAGGAAGCGGGAGATTTCGTTTGGACGGATCCATATTTTGACGATACGATTGGCGCAATGCTGGTCAGTGCGGTCCAACCGATATATTCAAGCTCAAATAAATTTGTTGGGGTCATATCAGTAGACCTTACACTGACAACACTCAATGATCAGACAAAAGATATTCGAATTGGTGAGAAAGGGTATCCAATCATAGTGGATTCCAACAATATCATCATGGCACATGCCGATCCGGCGAAACTCGGAACTGAGCTTGTGACCCAGGAAATCAAGGATACAATTGCTGACACAACCAAAAAAGGTATTGAATATGAGTACGTGGAAGAAGGTAAAACGAAGAAAAAATATGCAGCTGTCTCAAGACTTGAAGCACTTGGATGGTCTGTAGTCTCCACACTTTATTATGATGAGATTCAGGGGGACCTGAATGGACTCATACTCATTTTGGTATTGGCATCACTGCTTGCTCTTGTTGTCGCATTTGTACTCGTTATGGTCTTTACTAAGAAATTCAATGACAACATCAAACGTTTGCTGGAATCGATGAAAAGAGCGAGAACCGGTGATTTGAGTGCCGTTTCGGCAATTGTCTCGAGTGATGAAATCGGTGTGCTCAGTAGATATTTCGATGAAACATTACTCGATCTTGGAAAATTGGTCCAGAACATCCAGGAAGTTTCCTCACAACTTACCATCGCTTCACAAAGCCTGGCTGCTACCAGCGAAGAGGTTAGTGCCTCTGCGGACGAGGTGGCCAAGACAGTGGAGGATATCGCCAAAGGTGCTCAAGATCAAGCACAAGATGCAGAAAATAGTACAGTAATCGCAAGAGCGTTGTCGGAGAAATTCGTTAAGCTCAATTCTGTCACGCAGGAAATGTTGGGTTCAGCGAAAAATACCGGAGAAGCATATTCCACAGGTCTTGAATCCGTAAATGATTTGAGCGACAAGAACAGAGAATCGATTTCTGCGAATGAGGAAATTGAAAAAGTGATTGTCCAGCTCAATGACAGGACTATTGAAATAGGAACGATTTTAGACTCCATATCTGCCATATCCGTACAGACCAACCTGCTTGCACTCAATGCTTCAATCGAAGCAGCAAGAGCTGGTGAACACGGACGTGGATTCGCAGTGGTGGCCGATGAAATCAGAAAGCTTGCTGAACAATCCTCAAATGCTGCGGAGCAAGTCAAGGAAATCGTCCAAGGCATTCAAACAGATGGAGCAAAATCCGTTTCAAGTATGAGCACTCTCAAGGCGATATCACAAAATCAAAATATTGCGGTCACCAGTGTGATCCATGCATTTGAGACCATCAAGAAAGCTTATGAGCAAATTGCTTATAATATCAATGCCATTGGAAAATCGGTTGGTGAGGTCAATGATGACAAAGAACGTATCGTCAGCAGCATTGAGAATATTTCTGCAGTGTCGGAAGAAACCGCTGCAGCTTCAGAAGAAGTGACAGCATCTATGGACCAACAGACAATCGCCGTGGATGAGGTCGCAAGATCCGCTCAAAACTTGAATCAAATTTCAGTTCATTTGAGCAATGAGATCAGCAAATTTAAAATATAGTTGCTTTTTAGAGGGAATTTCCCTATAATGAACATGAACCAAATAAATGAATATATAGTTTTAATAGGTGTCGAAAGACTTAATAGGGAATCGAGTAATCGAGCTGTCCCAGCAACCGTATAGCCGACGAAATTCACATACCACTGCAATAGCGGGAAGGGTGAATGGAGGAAGAAGCTTAGCCGGTAGACCTGCCTGTAAAATTCAGTATCGTCTCCTGGGGGTGAGATGGAAATGGATCAATACACTTGACTCATTTTCCGATTGCCGGAGAATGAGTCTTTTATTTGCAAAAAAAAAACGATCAAAGGAGTAACTCATGAACAAAAAAGTTATGTGGATTATCATTGTAGTATTGGTGGCACTTGTGTCATTGTTTATGTACAATCAGTACTTGGCACCACAAGCGACCGAAGGTGAAAAGGCTGTCACTGTAGAAGTGATTGCCGAATCTCAAGGCATCGAGAAAATTTATGATCTCAATACGGACGCTGAATACCTTTATGACCTTTTGATGGAAATCCAGGACGATGTCAAACCTGAGTTTGAGGAAGCCAGTTTTGGAATATATATCACTGGACTTGAGGGATATACTGCCGATGAAGCGAAAAATGAGTTCTATGCCATCAAAGTCAATGGAGTGGATGCTGTAGTGGGAGTCAAAGAATTGCCGGTAGTCGATGGTGAAGTGTATCGATTTGAATTGAGTAACTGGTAATGAAGGCCAGTGACATCACCCTGATTGCCATACTCTCGGCTTCACTTACCGCTGGAAAATTGGTGCTGAGCGTTGTGCCAAATGTGGAAGTTGTGACATTTCTGTTGATCGTATACACGGTTATGTTTGGAATCAAACGGGCAATGTTTGCCACAATCGTGTTTGTCACAACAGAAGTGCTCATGTATGGGTTTGGTACGTGGATCATGGGGTACTATGTCATTTGGCCAATGTTGATCTTACTGACGCATTTTATTTCAAAACACACAAAATCAGAATATGGGTTCGCCATACTGGCGTCGATCTACGGTTTTTCATTCGGGCTATTCTTTGCTCTTTTTGAATCGATTTTCTACGGCATCAGTTACGCGATACCGTACTGGATCAGTGGATTGCCGTTTGATATAGTACATGGGGTTTCGAATTTTATTATTGTGCTAGTTTTGTTTAATCCGATCACAAAAACAATTGAACATTTAAAAAAAGAATGAATGGCGACCTGTCGCCATTCATATTTTTTTGCTATAGTG
Organism: Bacillota bacterium; assembly: GCA_033549245.1. Taxonomy (GTDB): domain Bacteria; phylum Bacillota; class Clostridia; order Peptostreptococcales; family Acidaminobacteraceae; genus Fusibacter_D. The sequence continues at coordinate 4,373 of JAWSUW010000062.1, forward strand.
ATAATAAGAAAATCAGTTTGGGAGGCACGATAAATAATGGGCATAAAATACACACTTTTAGATATAGCATGCATGTTCATGGCATATGCCGCAATTGGATGGGTTTGGGAAACCACATATGTGTCATTCAAAATGGGTAGGTACACCAACAGGGGATTCCTCAGGGCTCCAATCATACCGATCTATGGATTCGCAGCGACAACCATCATGATTATGATGAGTTTCGTTGAACCGGTATTACCCACAGAACCCTTTTTATTTTTGATCACCTCCATTGTATATATTGCAGTGGTTGCATCCACATGGGAGTATATCACATCTTTTGTGATGGAGTGGGCTTTCAAAGCGAGGTGGTGGGATTATTCCAAAAGGGCATTTAATCTACATGGACGTGTCGCTCTTGGAGTCTCGGCGTTTTGGGGGCTTGGAGGGTTTGCACTTTGGTACTTCGTGAACACTGAACTTCTAAGTGCTTTTAGAGCTGTGCCGATTGTCGTTTTGAGATCTATTGTAGCGGTGTTTTACTTTGGTGTGCTGGTCGATGCGACGTTCACACTCAAAGAACTCATCAATCTTCGTGCTGTCGTCATTAAGATGCACGCTTCCATAGGCGAAGTCATCGATGAAATCGGCGATCGAATAGATGAGTTTGAAGAGAATATCGAAGTTTGGATGGATGAAATCGAGGAACGTGTGGCGCTCAGCAGAATCATTGAAAAAGGTAAGAAATATGCCCGTTTCTATCGAAATTATCCAAATGCAACCACGAGAAAGTTGCCACTTGTCTTCAACACACTGAGAGAGAAAATCAAAAGATGATGAATGGATTTGGCCATAGGCTGTTAAATGACCTCAAAAAAGGGTAAAAAATCAAAAACTATACTCATTTGAGGGGTGTTTATGTTTATTCGATGGATTACAAAGACCGGAAAAACTGCATTATTGGTCTTTATTTGTCTTGTGGTTATGACGCTGCCGGGACAATCCGCTGTAACACGTCCAAAATTGATATTTGGTGATGACATCTATTATCCTCCATACAGTTATCTGGATGAAAATGGAGAACCAACGGGTTACAATGTCGAACTTGCTAGAGCTGTCGGCAATGCCATGGGATATGATGTTGAAATCAGACTCGATGAGTGGCATCTAATCAGAGATGCCCTAGAAGAAGGTGAAATCGACGTCATATCTGGGATGTTTCATTCCGAAGATAGGGAGAGTATATATAGCTTTTCAATCGATCACAGTGCAATGAACGGGGATATATTTACTAAGCAAGGCGTATTCTTAACGTCAATCAATGAACTCAGGGATCAGACTGTAGCAGTACAAAAAGATGATATTGTTGCAGAGTATCTCGATGGTCTCGGACTGAATATAAAGCTACTTGAGGTTTCGACAGTAAAAGACGCACTGATGATGGTTCAAGAAGGAACTGTAGAGTATGCGGGAGTCCTTAAGGCACCGGGGCTATACATTTTGAGTGAATATGGCATCAAAGACCTTAAAGCTCAGGAATTTGGTTTTCTCAGTCAAGGGTATGCTATGGCAGTTAGAAAAGGTGACGAGGATCTCATACATATTCTTAATGGAGGACTTCAACTGGTTAGGGCGACTGGAGAATATGATATCATTTATGGGAAGTGGCTGAGTGCGCTTGAAGAAAGAGGCATAGAGTACTTTTTCAGGCGCTATAAATGGGTATTGGTAACTTCAGCTCTCTTATTGATTTTACTGATTGGTACAAATCTTTTCCTCAGATATATGGTGGAGCAGAGGACAAGGGCTCTAAAGAAAATGAATTTCAATCTACTGGAGAGTGAATACAAAAATAAGGCGATTCTCAACGCACTTCCAGATATTGTATTCACACTGGATGGCCACGGCACTTTTCTAGATTGTCAGCATGGAGATGGACATGAATTGTTTGCACCAAAGGAAGTTTTTATCGGAAAGACTATAGAAGAAGTGTTGCCGTCCCAAATAGCAAAAAAAAGTATGACTGCACTTAGTACAGTCATGGAAACAGGATCTATGCAAAATATTGAATACGACATGGCAATTGGAACTGGAACATTATCCTTTGAGATGAGAATGGTAAGGTCGGGTCCAAATGAAGTGATTGCCATCGCTCGAGATATCACTGAAGATAAAATAAGACGCGAGCGTGTGGAGTTTCTAAGTTATCACGATCAGCTGACGGGACTTTACAATAGAAGGTTTTTTGTGGAAGAATTATACCGGCTTGATGTGGAAAGGAATTATCCACTGTGCATCATCATGGCAGACGTTAATGGTCTTAAGTTGATCAATGACTCATTCGGCCATGTGGTTGGAGATGAGCTGCTCATTAAAGTCTCTGAAGTACTTAGGGAAGCCTGTCGTGCGGATGAGATCATTTCAAGAATCGGTGGCGATGAGTTTGTCATCCTGATTCCGAATATTGAGAACGCACATGCCGAGCAATTGATTGAAAGAATTCATTCGCTAGCAGCTGGTGTGAAGGTGAGTTCAGTCAACCTTTCTGTTTCGTTCGGATGGGATGTCAAAAAAAATCCTGACGAGGACATCCAGGAAGTGTTCAATAATGCAGAGGACATGATGTACAGAAGGAAACTCCTTGAAGGTCCAAACATGAGGGGAAAAACGGTGGACATCATCATTGACACCATTAATTCCAAGAGCAAGGTGGAAAAAGAACATTCAGAGAATGTTGCAAAACTTTGCAAAGCCTTTGCAAAATCACTGGATTTCACTGAACGCGATGTAGAAGCGATGAAGACCATCGGTCTATTGCATGATATCGGAAAAATCGCAATCAATGATGAATTACTTTATAAAAAAACTGAACTGACAACTGAGGAATTTGAGGATATCAAGAAGCACTCAGAAATAGGATATAGAATACTGAGCTCAGTCAATGATTTTGCAGATATTGCAAATTTCATTCTCCATCATCATGAAAGATGGGATGGGACGGGATATCCGATGGGGATCTCTGGTGAGGAGATTCCACTGGAATCTAGAATCATTGCCATTGTGGATGCATATGATGCAATGATCAACGATCGACATTATAAGAATAAAATGTCTGTGGAAGAAGCTAAGGCGGAACTTAAAAGAAAAGCTGGAACACAGTTTGATCCACGATTGGTTTCTTGGTTTATAACTAAAATCAATCCTACAGAGCAAAAGCCCTTCACATGATAAGGTCATGGTAAGGGCTTCACTTTTTTTGTGAGATGGAATGTGTCAGTTTTTTGATTTTATCCCTGGTTTTGGGACTGATGAGTTCAACCGCTGTACAATACTTGTCAATCAATGAGACGACCAACGATTCTTTATACTTGGGAATCTTGTTGAGTGTCAGTGGCCACATATGTTTTAAAATGATGTCTTTTTCAATTTCAGTGAGTTCAAAATGTGACTCCGCGTTTTCCAGGGCAATTTCAGGATGAGCGAACCCGTGAAGTTTTTCACTGCGACGTTCCTCGTGCCAATCGTATAGGAAAAAGTCGTGTAAAAGTGCACCTCTGGCTGCGGCAGCTTCATCACAACGGAGCTTTTTACAGATTTGGTAACTTTTATAAGAGACAAAGACGGAATGTTCCAGACAGTTGAGATCACGATGTTGAATGTAGTTTTTCATATCGTGTAAATGTTCGTTATCCCAGAATTCTTCAATGGTGATCAGGTAGGGGTCCAAATTATCTTGATTCATTTGATGTCACCTCCCATTTGATATTTATACCCAGTTATAGTGTCAATATGATATAATCATGAAAGATTATTGAGAAAAGGTGAAGAACATGAATTTATTGACTGTAGAAAATTTAACCAAATCTTATACCGAAAGAAAGCTTCTGAATGGAGTGACTTTTGGACTTGAAGATACAGATAGAGTGGGCATCATCGGTGTCAACGGCACTGGGAAATCAACATTTTTGAAAATAATAGCGGGAGTAGAACCCCCAGATGAAGGAAAAGTCACCAAGGGAAATCAAGTGAACATCGAGTACTTGTCTCAGGTCATCGATTTTGACCCAAATCAGACAGTGATTGAAGAAGTATTCAAAGGGCATTCGAAGAATCTTCAACTCGTCAGACGATATGAGGCAGCCATCTCGGATGAAAACTCATCGTCTGATCTTATTTTGAGACTTACAGCAGAAATGGATTCAACTGGTGCATGGGCGCTTGAAAGTGAGGCGAAAACAGTCCTGACAAAACTGGGCATACACGATTTCAATCAAAAGGTAGGAACACTTTCCGGAGGACAACGTAAACGCGTCGCCCTGGCATCGGCACTCATCAATCCCGCAGAAATTCTCATTCTCGATGAGCCAACCAACCACCTCGATTCGGAAACCATCGATTGGCTGGAGAATCATCTCAAATCGAGAAAAGGTGCACTGCTCATGATTACCCATGATCGTTACTTCTTGGACAGGGTCGTGAACAAGATCATTGAGATCGACGGTGGCAATCTGTACTCTTATGAAGGCAATTACAATTATTACCTGGAAAAGAAAATTGAGCGTGAGGAACGTTCGGTATCCATAGAATCAAAAAAGCGCAATTTGTACAAAAAAGAGCTCGCTTGGATCAGAAGAGGCGCACAAGCCCGATCGACCAAACAAAAGGCTAGAATTGACAGATTTAATGATCTCAGTGACAGCCTGGATTACTCGCAAGGGGAAAAACTGGATATGTCTGTTGCGGGAACTCGTCTTGGTAGAAAGATCATTGAGATTGAAAACATATCCAAGAGTTTCGGAGATCTGCATCTGATCAAGGATTTCACATATACCGTCCTCAGGGATGACCGGGTTGGTATACTTGGACCCAACGGTATGGGAAAATCTACGTTGATCAATATCATCACAGGAAAACTGAAACCGGACACAGGAACCGTAGATACAGGAGAGACCGTTAAAATCGGCCTTTTCTCTCAAGAAAATCAAGACATGGATTCCGAGATGCGCGCCATAGAATTCATAAAAGAAGGCGGGGAATATGTAGAGACCTCGGACGGATCAAAGATTACAGCTGCACAAATGATGGAGAGGTTCTTGTTCGACAAGACACTCCAGTGGACCCCGATCGGAAAGCTTTCCGGTGGTGAACGAAGAAGACTCCAACTTCTGAGAATCCTTATGGAGGCGCCCAATATTTTAGTGCTTGATGAACCGACCAACGATCTGGATATCTCCACCTTGACTGTACTTGAAGACTATATCGAGGGGTTTCCCGGAGCGGTGATCATCGTCTCCCACGATCGTTATCTACTCGACAAAGTCGTCGAGAAGCTTTTTGTCTTTGAAGGGAATGGCCAAATTGTAAGCTATACGGGCAACTATGCTTACTTCAGTGAGCTTAAGGCGACAGAGTCAGCTAATGCACCTAAGGAAAAGAGTGAGGTCAAAGTCAAAGAAAGATCAAAATCCAGTTCAGACAAAGTCAAATTCAGTTTTGCTGAGCAAAGGGAATGGGATGAGATTGACAGTGTGATTGAAAAACTCGAAATTGAGCTGAGTAACATCAGTACTTTAATAGAACAGACTACAACAGATTATGAGGCACTTGAGCAACTGCTCAGTGAAAAACATGCACTTGAAATTGCACTTGAAGAAAAAATGGAGCGTTGGGTCTATCTCAATGAAATTGCCGAGAAGATGTAAACCAAGTTTATTACAATAAAAACAGCGGATTCAAATTAATTTGAGCCCGCTGTTTTTGCGCTTACATTTTAAGTTCGAGACTGTTTTTTGGACAGACGTCGATGCATTTGAGGCACTTTGAACAGCTGAAAGCTTCTGAAGATGCCTCTTTATTTTTTTTGTAAAGACTCATCGAAGTATTGAGCGATGAGATGTAGCAAGCCTTGTCGCAGAGGCCACACGATGTGCAGGTGGTTTCATTGCGTTTGATTTTAAAAAGTGAGTACTTGTTGAGGAAACCTTGCACCCAAGAAATTGGACAACCAAGTTTGTAGTAATTGTACATGTGCGTTTTGGATTGATCTTCACTCATGTTTCGAGTCATGAATTCCATGATTAGTCCCATTGGACACATCCACTTACAGAACATCTTTCCGAATACCGCCCCTAGAACAATGGATACCCCAAAAACTATCGCGAGTCCATTTGAAAATACCGAGATTACATAAAAGACCAGTCCGCTAAATGCAAATTGTATAGGTCTTCTGTATTTAGACAAATTCATACCATACCCCTTTCGCCAACCCCCTATAGGTGGGGGTACGAAAAAAAGTATATCATATCCTATGCGGTTTGTAAAACATGAGATGCATCCAAATGACGCATTTCTATCACGAGGAATAGTGCAGTGACCAGTGATGCGATCAAATCGGCGGTAGGACCTGCATACCATACACCCATGAGTCCAAAGAACTGAGGCAAAATGAGTAGCATCGGAATAAGGACTATGACCTGTCTGAGCAACCCAAGGAACATGGATTTAGGAGCTTTTCCCACTGCTTGGAAGTAGTTTGAGCTGATGATCTGGAAGCCTATAATCGGCAACATGACCAGAAAAGTTCTCATACCGACTGTTGCGACGCTGAGCAGTTCTGGATCGTCATTGAACATTTTGATCATGGTCACAGTGAAAAACTGAGTCATTATGAAACCGAAAGTCGATATGACCGTCCCACCAGCGATGGCGTATTTAAGTGCTTCCTTCACGCGGTGATATTGTTTGGCACCATAATTGAAACCGATAATGGGCTGAGCCCCTTGATTGATTCCAAATATCGGCATGAGGAAGAACATAGCAAGTGAGTTGATGACTGTCATCGCACCGATGGCGATGTCCCCTCCGTTGGCTTTGAGTGCATTATTGGAGATGATGGTCACAAGGCTTGCCGCAACCTGCATGAAAAAAGGTGACATGCCTATAGCCACGATGCTGCCCACAATCGCCACATCCGGTTTGAGATTCTCTTTTTTTAGTTTCAATCTACTTTTCCCTGAAAGGAAATATCTCATCACCCAAATGGATGTCACGAGTTGAGAAAGGATTGTCGCAATCGCAGCTCCTCTTATGCCCAGACCGAAAGCGAAGATAAAGATCGGATCAAGTATGATGTTTGTCATTGCACCCAGGAGCATGGTGTACATGGCGATTTTCGGATTGCCCTCGGCACGGATGACGTTGTTGAGACCAAAGCCAATGCCCTGGAAAAGTGCACCCATAAGAATCACCGTGATATACTGATTGGCGTATTCATAAGTTGCGGGGCTTGCGCCAAATAAGTAAAGGAGGGGCTCTTTAAAGAGTAGCCCGATAATCATGACACTTCCCATGATCAAAATCAGCATGGTAAAGGCGTTACCTAGAATTTTCTCAGCATCTTCGTGACGTCCTTCTCCCAGTCTGATGGAAATTCTTGAAGCCGCACCAATACCGATGAGCATACCAAAAGCCATCATCAGGATCATCATAGGAAGTGACAGACCGATGCCAGTCATTGGTAGTGGTCCGAGCCATCCAATATAGATGCGGTCCACGACATTATACAGTGCGTTGACCATCATGCCCACGATTGCCGGGATGGAGAATTTAAGAAGCAATTTCCATATCTTTTCATTCATTAATAATTCGTTGTTTGACATAAAGTTCCTCGTTTCAAGTATTCTATTTTCTATAAGCTTTGGAGTTGTCGGAAAGCTTGCAGATTAGGGTTTGTAGTGTAGAGCGTTCTTCATCGCTGAGATTTTGAAGCAGTATATCGTCCCAATCCATGGCAACTTTATAGAGTTCTTTCCTGAGTGCACTGCCTGCATCTGTAATGAACACATTGTTGATTCTGTGATCGGACTCATTGCGATCGCGCTTCACAAGACCGCTTGTCTCAAGTTTCTGTAGAGCTCTTGTTGTCGTGGCTTTGTCCATGTCCAGTGCTTTACTGATCTCATCTTGTGTGGACCCGTTGTGATTAAACAGATAAAAGAGAAATATATATTGCCCGCTGCCGATATCGTGATGGCTCATGGCTTGGTCGATATAAGCTTTCCCGTTGCGGTAAATCATGGAGATGGATTTACTGAGTTTGAAGCAATTTGGATCTTGACTCATGGGATGTTCCTTTCTATGACAGAATAGTTGCGTTTACAACTATTCTAGAGGCAATTGGTTGCGTTGTCAACTAAAAAAATAAAGATAGAATGTTGCCCCATGGAATGGTAAAATAGACTCGAAGCGTTCACAAATCTAGATAAATGACGGAGAATCAGCGACATGAAGAAATGGATTCATAACGAAATTTTAATAAAAATCATGTTTGTACTCGGTGTGGTGACCTCACTATGGGTAAAAGCATCTTACCTGCATTACTCAATAGGATTAAATCCCGAACTTAAAATAGGAAGAGTCCATGTACTGCTTGCTTTCAGCGTACTGATTATAGTGTTTTTAAATAAACTGGTCTTTCAGAGGAAAGCGATTTACAGCCTTATTGTCACGGACATACTCGTGTCATTCGTTTTTTTTGCGGATACGGTTTATGGAAGGTATTATGGGATTCCTCTGACCATCCCGATTTTGTATCAACTGGGTTTTATGGATGATGTGGCTGGCAGCACTTTTTCATTGCTCCGCTCAAAAGACTTGATCTTTGTAGTGACAATCCCCGTTATGATCGCCTATGCGTATTATTTCAGAAAGACTTTAAAAGAAAAGAATTCCTGGAAACGAAATGTGTTGATCGCCATCTTGCTGGTGGCATCTATTATAGGATTCAATTGGAGAGCCAGTGATGTGAATAGAATGCACCACGCCTATGAACGAAAGAACATCGCAAAGGATCTCGGCGTATATTACTTTCATGGTTATGATATTGTGGATTTTGCAAGAAACAAATGGTTCACCAGCACCTCTATGGATGAAGCAGAGTTGGCGACTATAAAAGATTACCTTTCATCAAAGCCGTCAGGACGGGAAGTCCAGGCACTTTATGATGCCGATATGAATCTTGTCATCATACAAGTGGAGGCCATGCAAGAATTTGTGGTCGACTTCGAGATTGAAGGTGAGCAGGTGACTCCATTTCTGAACAAGCTGAAAGAAGAAGCGCTTTACTTTGAAAATATTTACCATCAGGTTGCGGCAGGAAATACTTCGGATGCAGAATTCCTGCTCAATGTGGGACTTCACCCCGCTCCGGTAGGGGCAGTGAATTATCTCCATGCGACCAATAAGTTCATCACACTTGGGGAACTATTAAAGGACAAAGGTTATGAGAACACTGGCTTTCACGGATATCAGGCGAGTTTTTGGAACCGTGAGGTTGTCTATAACAATTACAAATTCGATGATTTCATCAGCAAAGAAGATTTCGAGCTCGATGAAATTGTGGGTTGGGCCATCAGCGATGTGTCATTTTACAGACAAGCTATGGATATCACCATACAAAATCAGCCGTTTTATAGTTTTCTGGTGACCCTTTCAAGCCATCACCCTTATGATGCTTTTATGGGATATGAGCCGTATACAGGTGAATATGAAAATACACAGGTAGGCCATTATCTCAAAAGCATGCGCTATGTGGACGAATCCATCGAAGGATTATTTGAGAGACTGGAGACAGAAGGCGTACTGGATGAGACGATTGTCGTGATTTACGGTGATCATTCCGGACTTTATCAAGATCAAAAGGCGCCTCTGTCTCGGCTTCTGGGTCTCAGTGATCATTACGTCGCATGGGAAAGCATACAAAAGGTACCGCTTTGGATTGTGATGCCGGAATCTGAAGAGATCGGGACCATTTCCAAAACTGGAGGACAAGTGGATATCCTTCCGACCATTCTAGACATCATGGGGCTTGATCATCCGCTTACGCTAGGTGAATCCTTATTGGTAGAGGGACCGGGTTATGCCATCAAAAGAGACGGTTCCATTTTCACAGACGAATACTATTATAACAACAATGAAGACAAACTTTATGATCTGAAGAGCTATGAGCCTGTGGAGATCACTGAGTCGATGAAAGAACAACTGGAAAAGATAAAAATGGACCTTAAGGTTTCAGATCTGATCCTTAAGAAGAATCTGTTCAATAATAAAGAGTTTATGAAGTTGGTTGAATGATATGATGAAAAAAGATTTTAGAGAGTACAGTGTGCTTGCCATTATGATCGGCACCACACTATTCGGAAAAATGCTCGGCATGGTAAGAGACATGCTCATTGCGAACGACTATGGCATTTCCTATGAGGCGGATGCTTTTTTCGTCGCATCCAGAATACCGAACAATTTCTTCGATTTCGCTCTCAGTGCAGCGGTGGTTTCGACATTTATACCAATTTTCAATCGGATCATGCACAGGGAAGGCAAAGAGGAAGCGTTTAAATATGCCAGTCATTTCCTTTCTTTTGCCATGGCCATTGCTGTTGTGGTCAGTGGTATATTGATAGTTTTCCCAGGACCAATCGTGTCTGTTTTCGGACCAGGTCTCAGTGATGAGGCGGCTAAACTCGCCACGACTTTGACGCAGTACATGGCACCTGTGGTGATCTTTGCGACAGTCACTTTCACCTACGTTGGTCTGATGCAGTCTTTTTCACATTTCACATTGCCTTCTGCTATCAGTATCTTCTCTAATCTGGTGGTCATTCTTTATCTCATATTTCTGAATCCGAAATTCGGACTATATGGTCTTGCGATAGCCTTTTCGCTCGGATGGTTCATACAGGCTTTGGTACAGATGCCTATAATGAAAAAAGAAGGGTTTGTTTTTAGACCTGCGCTTCATTTGAAAAGCGAGGCGATGAGAGACACACTGAGAATGACAGGACCTGTACTTGTGAGCACATGGGCACAGCCGGTGAATGCAATGATCATCACTGTACTGGCCAGCTTTTATGCGGGTGGTGTCTCACTCATGGAATATGCCAACAGGGTCTATATCATCATTTCAGGCGTACTCATCTATACCATTACCAATTATATATTTCCAAAATTGTCAAAGACCTTTTCCTCTGACAATCATGTCGCTTTCATGGGAGTTGTTCAAAGAAGTGTCATTCTCTTCTTGTACTTTGGAGTGCCTATAGTCTTTTTGGTGACACTCTATAGTAGAGAAACGGTTCAAATCCTTTTTCTGAGAGGGGCATTTACCGAACATGCCGCCGAGACGACCAGTGTCATACTCAGCTTTTTCATATGGGGATTGATTGGTCTTGGTATTAAAGAGATCCTGAACCGCGTGTATTTCGCAATGGGCAACACCAAATTGCCCCTGATCATTACAGTGATCGGCATACTCGTCAACATTCCGCTCAGCATACTGCTCAGCAATCTGATGGGACTTAACGGGCTCGCACTCGCATCGACAATTTCCATGACACTGGTTACAGTTGTAATGATGGGTGTTGCCATGAGACAAAGCATTGTGAGCTCGGTTGGTGCACTGGTGATGACGCTATCAAAAATCATTATGGTGGATTTGGCACTATTTTTTGCCTTCAGTCTACTGGGTGTCACTTTCGGTGACAGACTATTGGCACTTCTGGTGGAACTGATCGTAAAAGCAGTAGCGTACATGGCACTTCATGTGTTGATCCTGCGAATGCTTAAAATCGGAATACCTGTTATTCAAATGAGGGAGTTGTAATATGGAATCTGTTTTTTTGAAACTGGGCATGAAGCTTGTGCATGGCATCAGGGATGCATATGAAAAAAGTGCGACATATAGGGGAATCAATCATCTGAAAACAGCGCTGACAAACCTATTTGCCACCAGTATGATCCTAAGGTGGTTATCGGACAATTCAGGACTTGAAAGAGCTTTCAGGAAGAGTTTTATGAACTCGATTGCTTTTGAAAATAAAAGAGCGTCATTAAAACACTTTCTACTGAGCAGTGTACTGCTCAGATTCCTCCTTGATATCAGGGTGCTTTCAGTGCTGGTCTTTATACAGATATTTTCATACATCTTTCTGCCAACACCACTGAGTGTACTCTTATCGGTTGGTCTTGTAGCGATGATGTTCCTGAGAAGATGGATTTATGAGGAAGGCAGGAGACCGAAAAATCTGGTGGTTGTCGGACTATATCTCTTGATGTTGTTTTTTATAGTGAGTTATTTGTTCAGTCCCATAAAAGGGGACGGACTCACCATAATGATCATTTATATCGCGACCTTGCTGTTTGCGGCAACGCTATTAGGAACCTTTGGTGACAGGCGTTTTCTCGAGCAGATGATGCACCTTTTTGCGGGAATTGTTCTACTCGTGGGGCTACATGGTATTTATCAGCGCATAGTAGGTGTTCCTGTGGATCCGGCTTGGCTGGATGAAAGTGCCGGTGGTTCTGGCATCAGAATCTACAGCGTGTTTGGCAATCCAAATGTATTCGGTGAGTTTTTGGTCCTTTTACTTCCAATTGTTTTCGCTGGTTTCAACACTTTCAAAAACAAATGGATCAAACTGATTTATGCTGGGATTTTCGCAATTGGTGGTCTGAACGTCTTATTGACACTCTCCAGAGGGTCGATGCTCAGTCTGGGATTTGCGATTGTTCTGATCATTATTTTCAAAGATAGAAAATATCTGCCACTTTTGGTTTTGGGGGCATTTATGAGTCCATATATTGTACCGGAATCCATCATTGACCGGATCATGACGGTATTTAGGGGTGGCGATACTTCGACGTCCTATCGTATGTCCATCTACACTGCTTCAATTGACATGTTAAGAGATGGATTCGTGGAAGGGGTGGGGCTTGGCAACTTCAAAGTGCTGTATAAAGCCTATGCATATTCAGCCGCCAAATCCTTTCATGCCCATAACACTCCACTCATGTTGTTCATAGAAATGGGCATCATGGGAATGCTGGCCTGGGGGTTTTACGCCTTCGTCTGGATGAGGGAAGTCTTTTCGGCGCAAAAGTGTAAGAATGCGTACAGCTATTACGCTTTTGCAGCGTTTGCAGGAGTTGTCGGGTGTTCTATCCAAGGAATGGTCGATCACATTTTCCACAATTACGACATTTTATTCTTCTATATCATCGTGATGACTTTTGGAGTGATTGCGGCAAAAAATGCAAAGGACGTGGCAAATGAACAGGAAAATTAGAGTGATGCACATCATCTCGGATATGAATTTCGGTGGCGCCGGCCAGTACCTGAGGTCGATTGTCGATCAGCTGGATAAAAAGGCATTTGAGGTTACTGTGGTGATTCCGAGAGGCAGCATCCTGAAGCAATATATCAAAGAAAAAAACATTATCGAAGTGAACGGTATGGCAGATAAATCCTTCAGCGTCGGGGGGACGATGTCCCTTGTGAAACCTATAAAGACATTCAAACCGGATGTGGTCCATACGCATGCCTCGCTTTCCGGGCGGATTGCTGCTCAGATGCTTGGGGTAAAAACAATTGTCTATACCAAGCACACGCTCAGTGACCACTCAAATCCGGTGAAAAATAATGTCAGGCTGTTTCTGAACAAAAGGCTGAGGGCAAAAGTGATCGCCATTTCAAATGCTGTGGAGATGAATCTTTTAGAGGAAGGGATCCAGCAGAGCGATATCGTGAAGATCTATAACGGAGTGAAACCCGCTCATAATGTGAAACCTGTGCATAACAAGATCCCTGTGATTACTCTCGTCGGAAGACTTGAACCGATCAAAGGGCAGATGCACATGATTTTGATTGTAAAAATTTTGACTGCAATGACCTCAAAGCCGTTTTTAGTGCGTTTTGTGGGTGCGGGATCCATGGAAGCAAAGCTGAAAGCAGCAGTGGAGCAGGCGGGTATCCAGGTGGAGTTCACCGGCCACGTCGAGGATATCGATATCGTTTATGCAAATTCCGACATCATCGTAAACACATCTAACTCAGAAGCACTCTCTTATGCGGCTATTGAAGGGATGAACATGAAAAAGCCTGTTGTCGCATTCGATTTACCGGGCATCAATGAGGTCATCGATCATGAAAAGACCGGCTATCTGGTGGCGTTTGGCGATTATAAGTCATTTGCGGCAAGGCTGCTCGATTTGATTGAAAACCCTGTACTCAGAAATCAAATGGGTGAAAAAGGTTATAATAAAATTTTGCAAGTCTTCACACTCGATAAAATGGTGAAGAAAATTGAAGCGTTTTACAAAGAGGAGGGCGTATGAAAACCACTAAAAAACCCGGATTGATTTTTGGGAAAATCAGTATCATAGATATCGTCATTGTCGCTCTGGCACTTGTGGTCATGGTATATGGCTTCTCCGTATTCACGAATAGAAGCGTCACTGGAGATCCGAGCAGGGTGAAAATTCAGTATACATTCGAGACGAATTCCGTCATTGAATCTTTTGGAGACCAATTGTTTGTCGGAGCCGACCTTTATAACTCCAGCAGGAATCATTACCTGGGCAAACTCGTCTCTTTTGAGATCAAACCCTATGAAGTCGAAGTGAAGAATCTTGAAAAGGGAATCATCACAAAGGAAATTGTTCCTGAGCAATTTGTGGCCACTTTGGTGATTGAAGCTGAAGCGGTTGCTGATGCGTATCATTACAGAGTCACTCAAGAAGACATTAAAATCGGAGCATCGATTCCGGTCAAAGGCAAAGGGTTTGCAAGTCTTGGATATGTGGTCGGACTCAAGGAGGTGGAATAATGCGTAAATTCAACAGATTTGATCTCCTCATCGCATTGTTCATCATCGGAGCATTGGTGATTCTCGGAATTAAAGTCTCAAATTTTGATAAACCCAGCGAGCAACAGGTGAGCACCACCATGAAACCGGCTCTGGTCACCATTCAAGTGGAGAACGTCAGAATCATGACAGTGGAAGGATTCAAAATTGGAGATATGGTGCTATCAGATGAGACGAACAGCATTATTGGACCAATCGAAAAAATTGAAGTGGAACCTTATAAGGACGATGTCGAGAAACTAAGTGGAGAAGTGGTCCTTGCAGAGGTTCCAGGCAAATATACAGTCTATATCACAGTCAGTGCACTCATGAGTGAGCG